>USJU01000056.1 GCA_900555085.1 uncultured Clostridium sp. | reverse complement strand
TTATCAGTAGTATTAAGTGTAGCTCTTATGGCAACATCAATTGTTGTAATGCCTAAGGAAACAAAAGCAGCTTCAACAGGTAAAGTTACACTTACTGTCGAAAAATTATCAATAGGTCAGGGACTTTATACTGAACCTGTTCAGGTGACAATTAACAATGGTGATACAGTAAAAACAGTTATTGACCGTTACATGAATGATCATTCATTAAATTATGATTATACAACATCAAGTGGTTGGTACTTAACATCAATTCTTGGTGCAGACAATAGCAGAGTGGCAAACATACCTAATGAAATTGCCAATATGCAGGATGTATATACTTATTCATATATTGGTCAGGATGATGGATTACTTCACGAAGGAAAAGGCATTAGTGCACCAAATACAAACAAGAATCTTGGTAATTCAGATACAGCTCTTGGAGAAGGTGATTACTGGAGAATGTCAGGTTGGGTATTTACTGTAAATAACAGTGCAGTATATAGTGGTAAGACATTTAACAGAGAAGACGGCAAGGACAGCACAAACCCAACAGTAAGAAACATCTACCAGTCAGGAGATAAAGTAACAGTAAAGAATGGTGATGTAATCAGAGTAATGTTTACTTTATTTGGTTATGGTGCTGATGTAGGAATTGATACTTACCAGGCAACAGGTGTTTCAAAAATCAATTTGGCAGACAAGACAGAATTACTTAGAGTAGCAGGTGATGTAAATAGCAACAAAGACTATTGGACAGTATATCCTAATGTAAATGCTGCATATAGTCAGGCAGCAACAGTTGCATCACAGTATAATCCTTCACAGGCAACAGTAAACAGTGCAGCAACAGCATTAAAGAATGCTATTAAGTCACCACAAAATCCACCTGTAGGTACTGTAAAAATTAAAACAGCAAAAAATGCAAAGGGTAAGAAAATCAAACTTACATTAACAAAGACTGCCGGAGTTACAGGCTTCCGGATTAAATATGGAAACAACAAAAAATTGAAAAACAAGAAAAAGAAGAAAATATTGTAGATAAAAGCAACTTTAAAGAAAACATAAAAACAGAAGTAGACTTTTCAGAAATAAACAATGAAATAAAGAAAGAAGAATTTTTAAAGAAAATAGAAAAAGACGAAACAATTTTGGAAAAATTATCATTAGATAGATTGAAACTATTAGAAAAATTCTATGAAGATAGAGTTAACAAAAAGAAAGCAATACTAGCAGAATTAAAAAAGAATAATTAGAAAACAAGAAATTACAGAAAAATTATTTGACAAAAAAATAAAATGTAGATATAATAAAAATATAGGAAACAAACATACAGAATGTATGTTGCCAATAAAATTAGCAAAACACTACATTGCAGTACCAAAGCAAAATGTAGTGTTTTTATTTATTCCTTATTCGTCCACATTATGTATATAATTGTCAATAAGGCTACGTTTATAGTTATTGAAATCATAAATCCTATAACTAGGAATAGTAAAAATTCTACCATAAACACCACCTCACTTTCTCATAGTTAGAAACTATGTAGTAAAGTGGCAACACACATCTGCTTGTTAGTTTATTTCCTATGTTTACTAATATACAGTATTTTTAATATAAAAACAAGCGAACAATTAAAATAAATTTTAAAATTAAACTGACAGGTCAGTTTAATTTTTTTTTGCATCTAATTATGGTATAAAATTTTCTGTTGGAGGTTTTTATGTATAAAAATAATAATGTGAAAATAGAAAATTTAAAAGAAATGCTTGAGAAGTCTGGCAAATTATATGGAGATAAACAAGCATATAAAATAAAAATAGATAAAGAAAAATATATTACATATACACATGCGGAAATTAGAGAAAAAATAAATGCTTTGGGAACTGCTCTAATAAATTTAGGTCTTAAAGATAAAAGAATTGCAGTAATTGGTGAAAATAGATTAGAGTGGGAACTTGCCTATTTAGCTATTGTTTGTGGTACAGGTGTTGTAGTTCCTTTTGATAAGTCTTTACCAGAAAACGAACTAAGAGATGTAATTGAAAGGTCAGAAGTTGAAGCTATTTTTTATTCTGCAAAGTATGAATCTACTTTAGAAAAAGTAAAAGCAGAAGGCGTTGGAAAATTGAAACATTTAATATCAATGGATTTAGAAAAACATTCAAATGGAAATTATTCACAAAAAGAGTTAATAAAAAGTGGAAAAGAATTATTAAAAGATGGAAGTAAAGAATTTATAAATGCAAAAATAGATAACGAAAAAATGAGCATAATGCTATTTACTTCTGGAACAACATCTAAGTCTAAAATTGTTGCATTATCACATAAAAATATATGTACAAATTTAATGGATATTGCAGAAGTTTTAGATGTTAATTCAAATGATATATTTCTATCTTTTTTACCATTGCATCATGTTTTTGAATGTACTGTGGGATTTTTATTTTCACTATATGTTGGAGCGAAAACTGTATTTTGTGATGGAATAAGACACATACCAGAGAATTTAAAAGAATATAAAGTATCTGTAATGGCTTGTGTTCCTGCAATATATGAACGATTATTTAAAATAATAAGAAAACACCTTAGTGAGAAAGGGGAGCTTGAAGAAATTCTTGAAAAAGAAGAATTATTAAAAAATGCAAGTATGGAAGAAAAAAGAAAAGCATTTGATAAAATACACAAACTATTTGGTGGGAATATAAAGCTATTTATAAGTGGAGCGGCAAGTTTAGATGCAGAAATAGAGCAAAAATTTAGAAATTTAGGATTTAATTTAGTTCAGGGGTATGGTTTAACAGAAACTTCTCCAGTAGTTGCAATAGGTACAAAGGAAAATTACAAAGTTGGTTCAATAGGAAAAACAGTTCCAAGTGTAGAAGCGAAAATTATAAATCCAAATAGAGAAGGAACAGGCGAATTAATAGTAAAAGGACCAAGTATAATGCTTGAATATTATAAAAATAAAAAGGCAACAAACGAAGCTGTAATAGATGATTGGTTCTATACAGGAGATTTAGCAAAAATAGATGAAGATGGATTTATATTTATTTCTGGAAGAAAAAAGAGTGTTATCGTTTTAAAAAATGGAAAAAATATTTTTCCAGAAGAAATGGAAGGATTAATAAATAAAATTGAGGGAGTAGAAGAATCTTTTATATATGGAAAGCAAATATCAGAAGATAAAAATGATATAAAAATAAATGCATTAATTGTATATGACGAGGAAACTGTAAAAAATGCATATAAGGTAGAAAATGAAGAAGAAATTTATAAGGCAATAAGAGGAAAAATAAAAGAGTTAAATAAACTAATGCCACAATATAAGGCAATAAGAGGAATAAAAATAACAACAAAACCTTTAATAAAAACAACAACAAATAAAATAAAAAGGCAGGCAAATTTAGATGAAATTAAAAAATTTACAAACTAAATATTTAGCAAGAAAATGTGAATACTTTGAAACAATAGATTCAACCCAAAGTGAAATATATAGAAGAATAAATTCAAAAATTGAAAATGGAGAAACAGTAATAGCAAATTTACAAACAAACGGAAATGGCACTCATGGAAGAAAGTGGTACACAGATGAAGATGGAAGTATAGCTTTTTCAATGTATATAGAAATAAATAGCAACATAAAAAAATTAGAAGGCATAACAATAAAAATTGCTAAAATTATATTGGAAATATTTAAAGAAAAATATAATATAGAACTTTCAATAAAAGAGCCAAACGATATTGTTTATAATAGCAAAAAAATAGGTGGAATTTTAACAGAAAGTAAAATAAGTGGAGAAATTGTTAAGTATTTAGTTGTAGGAATTGGAATTAATACAAATAAAACAAAATTTAATAAAGAAATAAAAAACATTGCTACATCTATCAAAAATGAATTTAATATTGAGGTTGATAATTTTGATTTTATTTCTGAATTTTGTAACAGATTTGAAAGAATTTTAGGAGGAGTTTAAATGAAAATTGCATTTTTGTTTCCTGGGCAAGGTGCTCAAAAAGTTGGAATGGGTAAAGATTTATATGAAGATTATGAAGAAGTAAGAAATGTTTTTAAAAAGGCTTCAGAATTTTCTAAAATTGACATTGCAACTTTATGTTTTAATGGAATTAGAAAAGAATATACAGGTGAATATACTGAAACAGAAGAAATAGGAGAAGATTTAATAAAAACAGAAAATACACAACTTGCAATAGCTACTTTGAGTTTATCTATTTTAGAAATATTGAAAAAGGAAAATATAAAAGCTGAAATTGCTTGTGGGTTGAGTTTAGGAGAATATCCTGCATTAATTTATGGTGGATTTATTAATTTTGAAGATGGAATAAAACTCTTAAAAGAAAGAGGCTATTTAATGCAAAATAAATTGCCTAAAAATGAATATTTAATGGCTGCAGTAATTGGGTTAAATTCAAAAAATATTGAAGATATATGTATGGAGATAAGAAAACAAAATAAATTTGTTGTTCCATCTAATTATAATTATCAAAATCAAACAGTTATATCTGGAGAGAAAGAAGCTGTAGAAGAGGCGTGTGAAATATTAAAAAACAAAGGAGCCAAAAAAGTTGTATTACTAAAAACAAGTGGACCATTTCATACAAGTGAATTAGAAGAAGCAAAAGAATTATATAAAAAAGAGTTAGAAAAAATTACATTCAACAAAGAAAGTAAAAAAATTAAAGTAATAAAAAATATAGACGGTACATTTTATTCTGAAAAAGATAATATGGTTGAAACATTATCAAATCATATAGTAAGTCCTGTAAGATTTGATAAAACAATAAGATTAATGGAACAAAATGGAATAGATACATATGTAGAAATTGGACCTGGAAAATCTTTATCTGGATTTATAAAAAAAGAAGTAAAAGATGCAAAAATAATTAATATATGTGATGTAAAAACATTAAAACAAGCAATAGAATTTTTTAAAACTGACCATTCAGACTAATGTAAAAAAATAAAAAAACAATTAAAATGTAAAAAACAAAAAAAGTAGGAGGAAGTATGGAAGAAAAAAAGGTAGCTATAATTACTGGTGGCTCAAGAGGAATAGGAAAAGAAATTGCAAAAAAATTTGCAAAGGAAAATTATAATTTAGTTATAAATTATGTATCAGAAAAAACAAATACTGAAGAACTTAAAAAAAAATTTGAAGCATTTGGAGCAGAAGTTTTATTTATAAAAACAAATGTAACATCTTATGAAGAATGTGAAAAAATGGCAAAAGATGCAATAAATCAATTTGGAAAAATAGATGTACTAGTAAACAATGCTGGTGTAACAAAAGATAGCTTGTTATTACGAATGAAAGAAGAAGATTTTGATACAGTAATAAATGTAAATTTAAAAGGAACCTTCAATGTTACAAAAGCTTGTATACCGTATATGATGAAAAAGAAAAGTGGAAAAATTGTTAATATATCATCTGTTGTGGGAATTTCTGGGAACAGTGGTCAAGCAAATTATGCAGCATCTAAAGCTGGAATAATAGGCTTTACTAAAAGTGTTGCAAAAGAATTAGCAAGTAGAAATATATTAGCAAATTGTGTAGCGCCAGGCTATATTGCAACAGATATGACAAATGGATTATCAGATGCAGTAAAGGAAAGTATTAATAATCAAATACCATTAAAAAGAGTAGGAATGCCAGAGGAAGTAGCAAAAGCAGTGTACTTCCTTGCAGGTGAAGAAAATTCATATATAACGGGGCAGGTTTTGAATGTTGATGGTGGAATGCTTATATAAAAAAATATAAAAGGATTGTGAAAAATGGAAAGAAGAGTTGTTATAACAGGTTTAGGAGCTATAACTCCTATTGGAAATAATGTTGAAGAATTTTGGGATGGAATTAAATCTGGAAGATGTGGAATTGATAAAATTAAGAATTTTGATACATCAAATTTTAAAGTGAAAATTGCAGGTGAAGTTAAAAACTATAATCCAGAGGATTATTTTGATAGAAGAAATGCTCGTAGATTAGATAAATATTCTCAATTTGCAATTATTGCTGCAAAAGAAGCAATGAAAGATTCTAAAATAACAAAAGAAAATACAGATATGAATAGAGTTGGTGTTTTAATAAGTTCTGGAATTGGAGGACTTGGAACAATAGAAAAAGAAAATAAAATAATGTTAGAAAAAGGTCCAGATAGAGTATCTCCAATGTATATTCCAATGTCTATTGTAAATATGGCAGCTGGAAATGTTGCAATAGAAATAGGAGCAAAAGGAGAATCTATTTCAATAGTTACAGCATGTAGTAGTGGAACTCACTCAATAGGAGAGGCTTATAGAATGATAAAACATGGATATGAAGATGTTATTTTTGCAGGAGGTTCAGAAGCTTCAATTACTCCAAGTGGCGTAGCAGGTTTTACAAATATTAAAGCCTTGAATACAACCGAAGATGTAACAAGAGCAAGCATCCCTTTTGATAAAGAAAGAAATGGATTTGTAATTGGCGAGGGTGCAGGAATTTTAGTTTTAGAAGAATATAAACATGCTAAAAAAAGAGGAGCAAAAATTTATGCAGAAGTAGTTGGCTATGGTGCAACATCAGATGCATATCATATAACATCTCCAGCACCAGAAGGAGAAGGTGCTGCAAGAGCAATAACAAGAGCTATTGAAGATGCAAAAATTAAGCCAGAAGAAATTACATATATAAATGCACACGGAACTTCTACTCATTTAAATGATAGTTGCGAAACAATGGCAGTAAAAAAAGCATTTAATGAAGCAAGTAAAAATGTTATGATGAGTTCAACTAAAGGAAATACAGGCCATTTATTAGGTGCAGCAGGAGGAATAGAAGCGGTTGTATGTGCAAAAGCCATAGAAGATAGCTTTGTACCACCTACAATAAATTACAGAATTCCAGATGAAGAATGCGATTTAGATATAGTACCAAACAGAGGAAGAAATGTAGAAATAAAATATGCAATGTCTAATTCCTTAGGATTTGGAGGACATAATGCAAGTATAATCTTAAAAAAGATATAATTTTTAGGAGGAAGAAATGGATTACGAAGAAATTAAAAAATTAATTAATGATATGGGAAATTCCAATATAGATGAACTAAATATAGAATTTCCAGATGGTATAAAAATTGGAATGAAAAAAAGTGCAAAAAATAATATTAATGAAATAGAAACACAAATTCATACATTTAATCAAAAAGAAATATCAAATACTATAACAGAAACTAAAAAAGAAGAAATAGAAAACTATAAAATAGTAAAATCTCCAATGGTAGGAACATTTTACTCAAAACCATCTCCAGATGCAAAAGAATATGTAAAAGTAGGAGATAAAGTTTCAAAAGGTGATGTGTTATGCATAGTAGAAGCAATGAAATTAATGAATGAAATAGAATCAGAATTTGATGGAGAAATTATTGAAATAATGGTAAAAGATGGAGAAACTGTAGAATATGGTAAGCCATTGTTTAAGATAAAATAAGCAGGTGATAAAAATGTTAAATAAAGAAGAAATAAAAAAAATAATTCCTCAAAGAGATCCATTTTTGATGATTGATGAGGTTGAAGATTTTATACCAGGAGAGAGTGCTATTGCTTATAAAAATGTCAATATAGAAGAATGGTATTTTAAAGGACATTTCCCTGGTAATCCAATAATGCCAGGAGTTTTAATTGCAGAGAGTTTAGCTCAAACTGGAGCAGTGGCTATTTTAAGTGTAGATGAAAATAAAGGGAAAAATGCCTTATTTGGTGGCATTGATAAAATGAGATTTAAAAGACAAGTGATACCAGGAGATAGGCTTAAATTAGAAGTTAAAATTATAAAAAGGAAAGGTCCTATTGGTGTAGGAGAGGCTATAGCTTCTGTTGATGGTAAAGTTGCAGCCAAAGGTGAGCTTACATTTGCTTTAGTATAAATTAATTTAAGAGAGGAAAATACAATGAATAAAATTTTAATTGCAAACAGAGGAGAAATTGCTGTAAGAATAATTAGAGCATGTAAAGAAATGAATATAAAAACTGTTGCAGTATATTCTGAAATAGATAAAGATTCGCTACATACTAGGCTTGCAGATGAAGCAATATGTATTGGACCAGCTCCTTCTAATAAAAGTTATTTAAGTTTTAAAAATATTATAGAAGCGGCAAATATAACAGGAAGTGATAGTATTCATCCAGGTTTTGGTTTTCTTTCAGAAAATAGTCAGTTTGCAAGAATATGCGAAGAATCTAATATTAAATTTATAGGGCCTTCTTATAAAGTTATTGAACTTATGGGAAATAAATCTAATGCAAAGGAACTTATGAAAAAAGCTGGTGTTCCAACTGTTCCAGGTTCGGATGGTAGCATAAAAGGAATAAAAGATGCTTTTGAAGTTGCTAAAAAAATAGGGTATCCTGTAATGTTAAAAGCTGCTGCAGGTGGCGGAGGCAAAGGCATTCGTATTGTTAATAATGAAAGAGAATTAGAAAGTAATTACAATATTGTTAAACAAGAAGCAAAAATTTCTTTTAATGATGATGAAATTTATATGGAAAAATTTATAGAAAATCCAAGACATGTTGAAATCCAAATATTAGCTGATGAACATGGAAATGTTATACATTTAGGAGAAAGAGATTGTACTGTTCAAAGAAGACATCAAAAAGTTGTAGAAGAAACACCATCAACAGCAATAGATGAAAAATTAAGAAATAAAATGGGAGAAGCAGCTATAAAAGCAGCAAAAGCAGCCGGTTATACAAGTTGCGGAACTGTAGAGTTTTTAGTAGATAAGCATAAAAATTTTTATTTTATGGAAATGAATACCAGAATACAAGTAGAACATCCAATTACAGAAGAAAGAACTGGAATAGATATTGTAAAAAATCAAATAAAAATTGCAGCAGGAGAAGAACTTAAAATAAAGCAAAAAGAAATAGAATTTAAAGGGCATGCAATAGAATGTAGAATAAATGCAGAAAATCCTAGTAAAAATTTTAGACCATGTCCAGGAACAATAACAGGTTTAAATTTTCCAGGAGGAAAAGGAATTAGAATAGATTCTGCAATATATGAAGGGTATACAATTCCACCAACATATGATTCTATGATTGCTAAAATTATAGCTTATGGTGCAAATAGGAATGAGGCAATAAGTAAAATGAAACGAGCTTTGGAAGAAACTGTAATAGAAGGTATTGATACTAATATTGATTTTTTGCTTGAAATTATTAAGAATAAGAATTTTATTAGGGGAGATTATGATACGTCTTTTATTGAAGTTAATTTTTAAGAAAGAAATTTCTGTAATGCCAAATATATTGTTTTTTATACCTTGGTGTCGCAATCTTCGAAATTGAAAATGGTCATTAGACCATTTAGCATACAATAGCTTT
>USJU01000055.1 GCA_900555085.1 uncultured Clostridium sp. | reverse complement strand
ATAATGATATAAACCACTAATGATATCAATATCCAATAAAAAAACCTCCTTTACACATTCTATGTATAAAGTGAGGTATTATAATAAATAAATAATAAATAGCTTAAAGACAGCAAAAAGCCACCTATAACATCAGAAAAATAATGTACACCTAGATAAATTCTACTTAAACCTATTAATAAAATCATCATTGCTAATAATGTCATGATAAGTTTTTTATATTTTAAAGAACTTTGATAAACTTCTATAATCAATAATCCATATCCAATCATCGCTGACATACTATGGCCACTAGGAAAACTATAATTCGTTTCTTTTACTAAATGTAATCTTTGAGGAGGTCTTGGTCTTTTAATAATATATTTAATAATGATATTACAGGACAATATGAAAATGTACAAAAAGAAGAGGAAGGAAAAGATGTTGTTTATGTATCAGCTCAGAAAGTTGAAGCAATACCAAATAAGTATGATTTAGACGTACAAATTCCTTAAATAAATATTAATAATGAAGATGTAAAAAAATGGAATACAGAAATAAAAAGCATATTTCAAAATAAAGCAGCAAAAATTTTAGGAAATACTGAACAATATACAGTATATAAAGTAAAATATCATGTATATATAAATGATAATATTTTATCCTTAGTAATAAAATCTAACCTAAAAGAAGGAACAAATGCAGAAAGAACAATAATAAAAACATATAATTACGATTTGGAAACAAATAAACAAGCAACATTAAAGGACATAATGGAAAGCAAGAACATAACTAATGAAGATTTAGAAAATAAAATAAAAGAAGAAATAAAAAGTAAAAAAGACTATGAAAATACATTAACACAACTAGGATATAAAACATATACAAGAAATGAAGATGATAGTATGTACAAACAAGAAAACATAAATGATTACATATTAGGAGAAAACGGAATGTTATATATAATATTCCCATATGGAAATAAAACATATACAAGTGAAACAGATATAGTAATTATAGAATAAATAATAAAAACAGGCTTTGTATAAAGCCTGTTTTTTGAAAATAAAAGGGGATGTTTTTATATTCACATTAATCTTGCCTCTTTGATTAATGTAAATATAATATACTAATAGTTTTTGTCCTTTTTGTGAACTCAAAGTGATTTGTGTGTTAAAAAACTATTTTTTATTGTTCTTGTAATGTTACAGTCAAATCTAATTCTTTACCATTTCTATTTACTTTGATTGTTAAAGAATCACCTATTTGATGTAAATTTTTAATATTGTTTAATTCTTCCATTGTTTTTATTTCTTTTCCGTCTGCACCAACAATAACATCGCCAATTTTTATACCAGCTTTTTCGGCTGCAGAGAATTCATCTATAGATTTTACATATATACCTTGTACTAATTTATTTGCAGATGCTGTTTTTTCATCTAAGTCTACTCCTGAAATACCTATATAAGGCCTTTTTACCTTGTTGTATTCAATTAATTGTTGATAAATATCAATAGTTGAGTTTATAGGAATTGCAAATCCCATTCCTTCAACACCAGTTGAAGATATTTTTAAAGTATTTAAACCTATAACTTTACCATCTGCATTAACTAAAGCTCCACCACTATTACCAGAGTTTATTGCAGCATCTGTTTGAATTAAAGTGTAAGTTTTATTATCTGAATCTGTTATTTCTCTATTTGTAGCACTTATAACCCCACAAGTAACACTAGTGTCTAATCCTAATGGGTTACCAATAGCCATTGCAAATTCTCCAACTTGAACTTTGTCAGAATCTCCAAGTTCTGCAGGAGTAAGACCAGTTTTATCAATTTTTATAACAGCTAAGTCAGTTTGAGAATCTGTACCAACAATTGTAGCTTCATATTCTGTAGAATCACCATATAAAGTAACAGTAACTTTATTAGATTCTGAAACAGAATAGTAAGAACTATAACCGTTTGAACTTGATGAAGATGATGAAGTATCTACAATATGATTATTTGTTAAAATGTAACCATCATCACTTATAATTATACCAGAACCTGTTGCTGTAGCTGTATTAGATTGTCTATAAAAGATAGAATTAACTTCATATTCAACTTTAATACCAACAATAGATGGTAAAACTTTATTAGCAACATTTATAGCTGTACCAGAGTAATCGCTTGTATTTACAACATTATTAACAGTTGAAGAAGAAACAACAGGTGTACCACTTGTTGAAGGCAAAGTAGTAATAAGTTTATTTTTTATATTAGGAACGCCAAAGCAAACTCCAACTACTAAAGTAGCACCTAAAATACCAGAAACAAAAGGAAAAACAACACTTTTCCCAAAAGAACTAGAGCTATTTACAGTTTTAGCTTTTTTTACAGGTGTGTATTTAGGTTTTGAATTATTATTTAAATTATCTTTTTCCATAAGAGGACCTCCTAAAAATTTTATTTTCTTAAATCTATTATAGAATACTATATAATTGTGAATTTTTTGTGAAAAAAATGTTATAATTTATAAATATAAATTGTGGATTTTTAATTTTAGCAATGATATAATTCTTCTAGACAAAAAAATTGGAGGAAAAAAATGAGTGAAACTAAATGGACTGAAGAACAAAAATTAGCAATAGAAGAAAAAGGTAGTAATATTTTAGTTGCTGCTGCGGCACGGTAGTGGTAAAACGGCAGTTTTAGTTGAAAGAATGATTCAAAAAATAATAAAAGATAAAATAGACATAGATAGTATTTTAATTGTTACATTTACAAATGCAGCTGCAAGTGAAATGAAGGAAAGAATTTTAGAAGCTATTTACAAAAAAATAGAAGAAAATCCAGAAGATAGTCATTTACAAAGACAAATAACTTTGCTTAATAAAGCAAATATAAGTACAATTCACTCTTTTTGTTTAGAAGTAATTAAAAACAATTTTTTTGAAATAGATATATCACCAAATTTTCGAATTGGAGAAAGTTCAGAAATAGAATTGCTAAAAATGGATGTACTGGATGAACTATTCGAAGAAAAATATAATTTAGGAGATAAAGATTTTTTAGAATTAGTTGAAACATACTCTAGCTATAGAGGTGATGATGATTTAAGAACCTTAGTTTTAGACATATATAAATTTATTCAAAGTAGTCCATTTCCAAATGAGTGGTTAGAAGAAGCTGTAGAAAAATTTAATATAGATATAAACACAAAATTTGAAGATACAGAGTGGGGAGAAATACTAATAAACAATTATTTAGAATATATAGATGAAACTAAACTTAATTTACAAAATTTAGTAGAGCTATTAGATACAAATTTTGAATTAGAAAAATATTCTAAAGTATTAAAAAATGATATAGAAAATTTAGAACAAATAAAAACAAATAATTGGGACGACTTAATTTCAAAAATATCAAACTTTAAATTTGGAACATGGCCAACAGATAAAAAAATAACTTCAAATATAAAAGATTCAGCATATGAGAGAAGAAAAAATATTAATAAAAAATTTAACGATAAAAAGAAAGAAATTATAAAGTATACTTCAAAAGAAGCAGTAGAGGACATTGTATTTACATATAATTATTTAAAGATTTTAAAGAACATTATAATAGAATTCTCAGAAAAATTCAGTCAAAAAAAGAAAGAAAAAAATATAATAGATTTTAGTGATATTGAACACTTTGCATTAAAAATTTTAGTAAAAAAAGATGAAAAAGGCAACTATATTCCAACAGATGTAGCAAAAAATTATATGAGTAAGTTTACTGAAATTGCAATAGATGAATATCAAGATAGTAACCTAGTTCAAGAATATATATTAAGCAAAATATCAACAGGAAAAAATGTATTTATGGTTGGAGATGTTAAACAAAGTATTTACAAATTTAGACAAGCAAGACCAGAATTGTTCTTAGAAAAATATAATAGTTACAAATTAAAAGAAAATAAAACAGAAGAAGATTCTTTAAAAATACAATTATTTAAAAACTTCAGAAGTAGAGATTCTGTATTAAATTTAACAAATATAATATTTGAAGAAATAATGTCAAAAGAACTTGGAAATATTGAATATAATGAAAATGAATATTTAAACTTAGGTGCAAGTTATCCAGAAAGAAATGATGTAAAAGCAGAATGTTATTTAATCAATTTAAAAGATGAACAGCAAGATGAATGGGATATGTATGAAGAAAATCTTGAAGAAGAAACAGAAGAAAACAGTGAACCAGTAGAAAAAAACATGATGGAATCTAAATTTGTTGCCAGTAAGATACAAGAGCTTATAGAAAGCAATTTTCAAGTTTATGATATTAAACAAAAGCAATATAGAAATATAAAATATAAAGATATTGTAATTTTACTTAGAGCTACCTCTAATGTAGCTCCTATATACGAAAAAACACTAGCTGAAGCAGATATACCAGTATATAGTGATTCATCTTCAGAATATTTAGAAAGCACAGAAATTCAAACAATTATGGCAACACTTAAAATAATAAATAATCCAATGCAAGACATACCTTTTGTAACCGTATTAAGAAGTATGATAGGAGGATTTACAGATAACGAGTTAGTTGAAATTAGGTTAGTAGATAGGCATTGCAACTTTTATGAATGTATGCAAAAAGCAATATTACAAGTAGATAGTAATTTAAGAAAAAAAATAGAAAATTTTTTAGAAAAAATAGAAAAATGGAGAGAAGAACAAGAATACTTAAGTTTAGATGAATTAATTTGGAAAATATACGAAGAAACTTCTTATTATGAATATGTTGGACTAATGAAAAATGGCAGTTTAAGACAAGCAAATTTAAAAATGCTATTTGAAAAAGCTAAAGCATATGAAAGTGCAAGCTTTACAGGTTTGTTTAACTTTATAAACTTTATAGAAAAAGTAAAAACAAGTAGTGGAGACTTAGATGCAGCAAAAATAATTGGAGAAAATGAAGATGTTGTAAGAATTATGAGTATCCATAAAAGTAAAGGTCTTGAATTTCCAGTTGTTTTCTTGTGTAATAGTTCAAAACAATTTAATATGAATGACTTAAAAAACAGTGTTTTATTAGATCAAGATTTAGGAATAGGTCCAAAATATATCGATTACAGAAAAAGAATAGAATATAACACTTTAGCAAAAGAAGCAATAAAACAAAAAGTAAAAAACGAAAATATTTCAGAGGAAATGAAAGTTTTGTATGTTGCACTTACAAGAGCTAAAGAAAAGTTATATATAACAGGAACCTCAAAAGATGCGGAAAAAGATATAAAAGAAAAAGAAGAAACGGCAGAAATATTCAAAAATAAAAAAATTTCTAAATTAACAATGCAAAAATTTTTAAGTTATATAGACTGGATTGAACTTGTATATTCAAAAAACAAGGAAAAAATGAAAGACTATTTTGAGTTTAATATAATAAACAAAAACGAAATAATAGAAAACGAAAATATAGAAGAAAATAAAGAAAAACTTTCTAAAATTATTAACAATAAGTTAGAGAAAACAAACAAACTAGATAAAAAAATACTAGAAAAATTAAATTGGAAATATAAAAACGAAGAATTAACAAAAATAGCCAGTAAAATGAGTGTAAGTGAAATAAAGAAAAATAAAAGTAGTTCAGAAGATAAGCAAGAAATAATAATGCAAACACCTAAATTTATTGCAGAAGAAAAAGTTTCAGCCTCAAGAAAAGGAACATTAATACATTTATGCATGCAAAGGTTAGATTACAGAAAAGAGTACACATATTCCGATTTAAAAGAAATGGTGGCAGAGTTAGAAGCTAAAAAAATAATAACAAGTTTAGAAGCGGAAAATATTAATATCAATAAAGTGCTAAACTTTACTAAAAGTAAAATATACGAAGAACTAAAAACAGCTAAATTAGTAGAAAAAGAAAAGCCATTTTATATAAATGTACCTTCAAAAGAAATATATGGAGGAAAAATAGAAAATCCTGTATTAGTACAAGGAATAATAGATTTATATTATATAAATAAAGAAAATGAACTTGTATTATTAGATTATAAAACAGATTACGCAGAAAATAAAAACGAAAACGTTCTAAAGGAAAAATACAAAGTTCAATTAGAATTATACAAAAAAGCACTAGAAGAAGCACTAAATAGAAAAGTCGATAGAATATATATATACTCAACATACTTAGACAAAGAAATTGAAATATAAAAGAGGAAACTAACTGTTTCCTCTTTTATATTTCTCTTTGTAAGTTTCCATTTGTATAGTTTTTTCCTTCTAATTTTTTTCTAAGTTTTACAGTATTTATAATTTTATTTATTTCATCAATAGATTCATCTAAAATATCAATTCTCAAAGAAGAAACGTTAAATTCATCTGAAGCAATAGAAGTAATTTTACTATTATAAATTATAGTTACAGTATCAATATTGTCTGGTATAATTCTAAAATTAACGTTCATTCTGTCGTTTAAATAGTATTTATTATTAGAATTACAGGTGTGCTTACAATTTGAATAGCATTTGTTAGAAGTTCCAAATAGACAATAGTTCATATTCATTAAAGGTAAGTTACCATATACAATTAACTCAGAATTTGATGTAGAATTGCATAAAGAAATTAAGCCTTCTTTATCTAATTCGGGAGATAATGTAACAGTTGTAATTCCTCTTTTTTGCAATTCATATGCAGAGTAAGAATTATATACATTTAAAGTATAATTGCTAATAAATTCAAAATTCTTATTATATTTTTCTGTTAATTTTTTTATTATATATAATCCAGAAATATTAGAAACAACAAAACCATGTATATCAAAATTAGTAATAATATTTTCTAAATTATTTGCAAATAGTTTATTATAATTATTTCTCATTATAGTAGGTAAATAAATATATAAGCTAGCTTTATTAGATAAATATTTTATTTTATCACAGTAGTTTTGGTTTATAAAAAATTTTAAAGGAATATATAATTTATCAATTTTTTGCAGGTTATCATAGCTCTCTAAATTTAAATTGTTTAATAGCAAAGCAATTTTCAATGTAGAGGTTGACGTTTCGGTGTAAGAATTGATTCTTGAAAGTAAATTCTTATTTCCTAAATTTCTACTAGTATTTGAAATTGCAAAAGCTTTTACTTTAGATAAAACTTCTCTTTTTAGTTCATTTAAAACACTGTTAGGTAAAAATAAATTATCTTCAAGTTCAATATTAAATTCACAAAATTCATAAGGTGTATTGTTTGTTTTTGAAAATTGTTTTATTATATTTTCCTTTGAAAGCCCACTATTTTTAGCTTGCTCAGGACATTTGCTTGATGTAATATTAATATTTAAATCCTTATAAACATCTATATTAGAATTTGATTTTATACTAAGTTCAATAGGTTTATTTAAAGCAAATTTGCTATTGAAAATTAATTTTACTTTTCTGTTTTCAGAGTTTTCACTAAAGGTACTTCTAATTTCAGAAGTAATAATAGAATCAGAAATTTTATAAAGTTTATCTCCGGGCTTAATATTTCCTTTCATTCTACCAATAGTAACAACATCTCCACATTTGCTTTCCTTAATATTTGTATTTTTAAGCATAAGTTCAGAAATTTTATAGCTACCTTGTTCATTTTGAGTAGCAATAGAGTCTCCAATATGTAAGATTTCAGCACATTTAAAGGTTATTAATCCTTTTTTTGCATTATACTTTTCAATAGTACCTAAAAACAAACCACAATTATTTTGTTTTTCTTTAAAAACAAGATTTTTATTATAATCTTTAGATAAATGACCATTAGAAAAACCACCTCTATTAAAAGCAAGAGCTAATAATTTTCTATCAGAAGCTTCTACTATATAAGGCTCATTTGAATAAGCTAAATCTATATATTTTCTATAAATTCTAGTAACAGTTGCAACATATTCAGGAGACTTCATTCTACCTTCAATTTTCAAAGAAGTAACACCAGCATTTATCAAATTAGGTATAAAATCTAATCCGCATAAATCTCTGGTACTTAGTAAATAGCCACTATCTAATTTGCTACTCCTTTCATCAATTAAAGAAAAAGGAAGTCTACAAGGTTGAGCACATTTTCCTCTATTACCAGAACGGCCACCAACCATACTAGAAAATAGGCATTGACCAGAATAAGAAATGCACAAAGCACCATGTATAAAAGTTTCGATTTCAACATTAGAATTTTTAGTAATATATTCAATTTCTTCCAAAGTAAGCTCACGAGAAAGAACAACTCTTCTAAAGCCCATATCTTGCAAAGACAAAACACCATCTAAATTATGAGCCGTAAGTTGAGTGCTAGCATGAATAGCAATATTAGGAAAACTATTAATTAACAAATTTGCCAAACCAAGGTCTTGAACAATAATCGCATCAATACCATAATTATAAGCCATTTGGGCAACAGAAAAAGCATTCTCAAATTCATCATTTTTAATCAAAGTATTTAAAGTTAAATGAGTTTGAACACCTCTAAGTTTAGCATACTCAATTGCACATTTTAAATCATCACCATCAAAATTAGAAGCAAAAGCACGAGCACTAAAACCACTTCCAAAATAAACAGCATCAGCACCATTTTGAACAGCAGCACGCATACAATCCATATTACCAACAGGCGATAAAAGTTCAATTTTTTTCATAAAAAACCCCTCTTTAAGATATATTATATATTTTTTTGTTTAGGAATAATTCGGGAAGCCTTATGTATGTAATATTATATTCTAATGATTATAGAGATGGAGTCCTATGGCAACCCGTAAATTAATTGTAACACAAAAAAATAAAATTGCATAACATATTATATAAAAATAAAAAGGAGGTACCTTTAAATGGAAGAAAACAGAAATTGCGGATGCAATAATGGTGGACTACTAAACGGACTATTCGGAGGATGTGGATGTGGAGACGACAGCACAATACTATTCTTCATAATAATATTCCTACTACTATTCACAAACTTCGGATGCGGATGTGGAAGATAAAATGTAACTTTGGGTCTGTCCCAAAGTTACATTTTTTGCCTTTTTTGGGACAGGTTTGCATTATTTTTTTGTATATTTTTTGTGTGCTTTTGAAAGAATATTTTTGGGAGATGATTTTTTGAAAATTTCTTGTATTAAGTATGCAAAAGATGAAAATAGCTTTAAAGTTTTTGAAAATTTTGGTGCTAAAGTGGTTAAATTGGAAAATCCTGAAGATGTTGATAGCGAAATTAAAAATTTGTATGCTAATAATTATAAAACGATTATTTTAAGTAACGAAATTGCTAGTTTTTCTGAGGATATTATAAAAAAATATAATTCTACTGAAAATATAAGTATAATAATTGCTCCTAAAAAATAGTATATTTGTAAGAAGGAGTGATTATGGAATTAAGTAAAAGAGTTATAGAAATTATGCAAAAGAATAATTATTTAGAAAAAGAACTTTGCTTCCTTTGTGTAGGTACCGATAAGGTTGTAGGGGATGCAATTGGT
>USJU01000054.1 GCA_900555085.1 uncultured Clostridium sp. | reverse complement strand
CTTCAAACCAAATAAATATAAAACAAATACACAAAATATAATAAAAATAATAGAAAATTTTATAGGATAAAAACGTAATATTACATTAATATTACGTTTTTATTACATTTGCAATAATTTATTGAACAAAACTACTAATTGAAATATAATAAAGAAAATGACATATACAAGGGGGATAATAATGGAAACATTTGCAGATTATATCCTAAATGAACATGATTATATGAGAAAATTAGAAATTGTATATTATTTACAAAAAAGAACAGATATATTTTTTGACAATTCTGTTATTTTAAAAACAGAAATTGCAAGATTGTTTTTAGAAGAAGCAAACTTACCAGGAATAGATAAAAATTGGGTAATTACTGCTTGCCTTTTGTGTGGATGTAAAAAAATGAAAGACCCAGCAGATATTACAAGAATTAAAGTTTATGCAAAAGAGGGAGCAGACTATTTAAGAGCACTAGGATTTCCAGAGAGATTTTGCACAATATGTGAACAAGTTAATAGGTATAGCGGTTCAGCACCAAGAGAACCAGAAGGAGATATTTTAGAATTAGTTGATAATTTGGGTGGTTTATTATTAGATAGACCAGAAAGAAGAGGCTTTCCGATAGATGAAGCAATTACATTATTAGAATACAGAAACTTAAAAGATGTAGATAATATGTATATGCAGGCTTTTAAAAAGTTTGTGGCTAAAGAGGAGGGAATAGCAGTATAATGGAAGTTAGAGGAAGAATAACTAAATTTGCAAATTTAACAAATGCAGTTAGAAATGCAAATGAAATTGGAGAAGGAGTGCAAAAAAATACTGAAGAGATTATTGCATATATGCAAAAAAATGGTATTGAAAATATGTATGACAATGTAGAACAATACACTAGAGAAAAAATAAATAAGAGATTAAAAGAATTGGAAGGACAAAACAGCACATTCATAGCAGGTTATACAAGAGAAGAAAGAACAACAGAAGGATTTGGAATAGGCGAAGACGATTATTAAACAAAAGAAAAAAAGCAGGGGAAACCCTGCTAAATTTAAGTAAATATATAATAAAGGATGGAATAAAAAAATGTATGAAATATTTGCAGATTTACATGTACACATAGGAAGAAGCGAAAGTAACAAACCAATAAAAATAACAGCAGCACGTTCATTAAACTTTGCTAATATAGCAAAAGAATGTGTAGATAAGAAAGGAATACAAGTTGTAGGAATTATAGATTGTGCATCACCATATGTAATTGAAGACATAGAAAACTTTTTAAAAAATGGAGAAGCTTACGAAATAAAAGATGGAGGAATAATTTATAAAGATAAAGTTTGTATTTTATTAGGAAGTGAAGTAGAAACATCTGAAATAGGAAGAAATGGTAAAAAAGGAGCTGCTCATAATGTGTGTTTCTTCCCTCATTTAGAAGATATAAAAGGATTTTCAAAAGAGATGAGTACACACATAAAAAATATAACACTAAGTACTCAAAGAGCAGATATATCAGGTTACGAATTAATAGATATAGTAGAAAAATATAATGGAATATTAATACCAGCACACATATTTACACCATTTAAAAGTTACTATGGAAATTGTACAGATAGAATAGAAAGTATATTTAAAGAAAAATATAATAAAATTTTTGCAGTAGAACTAGGGTTAAGTTCAGATACATATTTAGCAGATACAATTTCAGAATTAGAAGGAAAAACATTTGTAACAAATTCAGATGCACATTCTTTGCCTAAAATAGCAAGAGAATATAACAAAATGCAAGTAGAAGATATATCTTTTAAAGAAATAGTAAAAGCATTAAAAAATGAAGATGGCAGAAAAGTACTTGCAAATTATGGATTAGATCCAAAACTTGGAAAATATCATAGAACATATTGTGATAATTGCAACAATACAATAGAAACAAAAGAACCAGTTAGTAAATGTCCAAAATGTGGAAGTGAGAAAGTTACCTTTGGAGTTTTTGATAGAATAGAACTAATAAAAGATAAAGCAGAAACAAAGAGCCCAGAAAATAGACCAGAATATGTATATCAAATTCCATTATCATTTATACCAGGAGTAGGACCAAAAGTAATAGAAAAATTATTAAATAACTTTGAAACAGAAATGAATATATTGCACAAATTATCTTATGATGATATAGAAGCTGTAGTAGGAAGTAAAATAGCAGGAAATATAGTAGCTGCAAGAGAAGGAAAATTAGGAATACATTCAGGCGGCGGAGGAAATTACGGTAAAATAGAAACTAAAAAATAAAGTTCTAAAATCCATTTTATTACATACACATTATGTAGAAGAAAATGGAGGAAAGAATGAGAAAAATAAATAAGAAAAAACAACTCATATATACATATATTGAAGAAAATATAAAAGAAATAATTATAATTTCATTAATATTTATTATAGGAGTTGTTTTTGGCATTTTATTAATAAATAATGTTCAAGACGAAGGAAAAGAAGAAATAATAACATATGTAAACACATTTGTTTCTAATATAAAACAAGGTAATTCAATAGATAGAGCTAATGTTGTAAAAACAGATATAAAAAAAGATGTTTTAATAGGAATAATTTTATGGATAGCAGGGTCAACTGTTGTAGGAATACCTATTGTTTATGGAATTATAGGGTATAGAGGATTTTGTTTAGGATATACTATAGCTGCAATTATAGCCGTAATAGGAGCAAAGCAAGGAATATTAATAGCTATAATAGGAATATTAATGCAAAATATTGTGTTTATTCCAAGTATAATTTTAATAGCTGCAAGTGGAGCAAAATTATACAAAAAGATAATTAAAAATAAAAACAGAGAAAACATAAAATTGGAAATTTGCAAACATTCTATAATATCATCTTTTGGAATAATAGGAATCATAATATCTTCTTTTATAGAAGTTTTTTTATCAACAAATTTATTGATTTTTTTTGCAAAATATATATAAAATTGCAAAAAAAGTATTTACATTCACATAAGTTTTGTGATATAACATAAGAAGTTTATGTAAAGAGTAAAAACTAAATTATTTATAAGACAAGGGGAGCTAATAATGGAAAAACAAGTTAAACTATTCTTAGAATTTATACAAAACGAAAAAAAGTTATCAAATAATACATTACAATCTTATAGAAGAGATATAGAACAATATAAAAATTATTTAGAAAAAAACAATTTTAACTATGTAAAAGTTAAAAACGAAGATATAAAAAAATATTTAAAATATTTAGAAGAAGTTGGAAAAAAGACTTCTACAATTTCTAGAAATTTAGCATCAATACGTTCATTTTATCAATTTTTATTACGTACAAGAAAAGTTAAAGAAGATCCTACAGAAGGAATACAATCTCCAAAAATAGAAAAGAAAGCCCCTAGTGTATTAACATCACAAGAAGTTGAATTATTATTAGATCAACCAAAAGATATAGACTTAAAAGGAATTAGAGATAAAGCAATGCTAGAATTTGCATATGCTACGGGAATGAGAGTTACAGAAATAATTTCATTAAACATAGAAGATGTTCATTTAGATGAAGGATATGTAACATGTAAATATAGCAATAAACAAAGAAATATTCCACTAGGAGGAATATCTATAAAAGCTTTAAAAGAATATATAGATGAAGCAAGACCAATATTAATAAAATCTGAAGATGAAACTTCACTATTTGTTAATATAAATGGTAAAAGACTTACAAGACAAGGATTTTGGAAAATTGTAAAATTCTATAAAGAACAAGCTCACATAAATAAAGATATAACACCACATGTATTAAGACACTCATTTGCAACACATTTATTACAAAATGGAGCAGACTTAAAAGCAATACAAACAATGCTTGGTCATTCTGATATATCATCAACACAAGTATATATGCAATTCCAAGATGAAAGTTTAAAAAATGTATATAAAAGCGCTCATCCAAGAGCATAGAACTAAAAGGCGACAAAGTCGTCTTTTTTATTATAGAAAATTCTCATTTACTATTGACAGTTTACAATAATACATATAAAATATAAATGTGTCTTAAATTATATAAAAGATATAGATTTATATATATAAAAGTACATTGAAAATTAAATAGAAAGAAGGAGATTGATTATGAATATTGCAATCGTAATCATCGCTGTTCTTATCTCAGGGGTAGTTTTCGTTCCAGTTGGAATGATGTTAAGAAAGAAAACTGCTGAATCTAAAATTCAAAGTGCAGAACAAGAAGCAAAAAAAATATTAGATAGTGCAAAAAAAGATGCTGAAAGCTTAAAAAAAGAAGAAATTATTAAAGCAAAAGAAGAAATTATGAATGCTAGAAATGAATTAGATCAAGAGATAAAAGAAAGAAGAGGCGATGTTCAACAACAAGAAAGAAGAATGATTCAAAAAGAAGAAAACTTAGATAAACGTTCAGAAAAACTAGAAAACAAGGAAAAGGAAATAGCAAAAAAAGACGAAGAAATTGAAGAAAGAAAAAAAGAACTAGAAAATGAAATTAGTAAGCAAATAGTAGAATTAGAACGAATATCAGGTTTAACTAGAGACGAAGCCAAAGAGCAAATTTTAAACGAAATAGATAAACAAATAACAAACGAAAAGGCTTTGTTAATGAGAGAATTAAACGAAAAGTACAAAGAAGAAGCAGATAAAAATGCTAAAGAAATTATTGGATATGCAATACAGAAATGTGCTGCTGACCATACTTCAGAAACAACAGTATCTATAGTATCTCTTCCAAATGACGATATGAAAGGAAGAATTATAGGTAGAGAAGGTAGAAATATTAAAGCAATAGAAACATTAACAGGAATAGACTTAATAATAGACGATACACCAGAAGCTGTTGTTATTTCAGGGTTCGACCCATTAAGAAGAGAAGTTGCAAAATTAGCATTAGAGAAATTAATAGAAGATGGAAGAATACATCCAGCAAAAATAGAAGAAATGGTAGAAAAGGCAAAAGAAGAAATTGCAGCTGTAATTAAATCTGAAGGAGAAAGAGCCGTTCTAGAAACAGGAGTTATGGGACTAAATCCTGAACTTGTAAAATTAATAGGAAAATTAAAATATAGAACAAGTTATGGACAAAACGTATTAAACCATTCAATAGAAGTTTCAAACTTAGCCAGAATAATGGCAGAAGAATTAGGATTAGATGCAAATCTTGCAAGAAGAGCAGGTTTATTACACGATATAGGTAAAGCTTTAGACCATGATATGGAAGGAACACACGTTGAAATTGGTGTAGAAATATTAAGAAAATTCAAAGAAAACGAAAAAGTAATAAATGCAGTAGAAGCACACCATGGAGATGTAGAACCACAAACAATAGAAGCAGCTCTAGTACAAGCAGCAGATGCTATATCAGCTTCTAGACCAGGAGCAAGAAGAGAAACATTAGAGGCATACATAAAAAGACTAGAACAACTAGAATCTATTGCAAATGCATTTGAAGGAGTAGACAAATCTTTCGCAATACAAGCTGGTAGAGAAGTAAGAATAATGGTAAAACCAGATAAAATAAGTGATAGTCAAATGGTAGTGCTAGCAAGAGATATAGCAAAGAAAATAGAAAACGAAATGGATTATCCAGGACAAATAAAAGTAAACATGATAAGAGAAACAAGAACAATCGACTACGCAAAATAAAAACAAAAAAAGAATCTAAATTTTTAGATTCTTTTTTTGTTGTAAAATTTTGTCACAAAAGAAAAAATAAAATAATAATATATATTATAACTTGAAATTAGGAGGAGTTATAATATGTTTAGAAGATGTAGAAGATGTTGTTATATGAATAGTTGTAACAATATTAGCAATGATATGTTAGAAACAAAATGCAATAATGTACAAAATTGTTGTTCTTGTAGTAAAAATAGTTGTGATTGTGGATTTGATGAAGAAGATACAGGTTTCCCAACAAATCCTATGTATGGTCAAAGCTATGTTCCAGTACAACAAATGGAAGATGTATTTACACCTTGTGTAGGACTAAAAATGGGAACAATATTTCCAGAACTTGTAAGTCCATACAGCCCAGGACAAAGTATGGAAGAAATACAATTTATAGAAGATATGAATAAAATAGGAGAGGGGTGTAACACATGTCATTAGAAGATGAAAATAGAAATTGCGGTTGCAATAATGGATGTGGTTGCAACTCTAATGTGATGCCATTATCACAAGAAAATTGCAGTAATGAAGCAGAAATGCCAGAAAGTTGTTGTGAAAAAAATCAAATAAGAGGAGAAATGTTACAAGAAATACGTTGTTTAGAATTTTCAATAACTGAACTTGCTCTATATTTAGATACACACCCAGAAGATGAAAAAGCAATATGTCTACACAAAGAATATTGCAAAGAATGTAAAGTATTAAAAGATAAATATCAAAAAGTATTTGGTCCATTAACAATAAATTATCCATGCAATAAATGGAGATGGATAGAAGAACCATGGCCATGGGAAAGGAGTGAATTTTAATGTGGACTTATAACAAAACATTACAATACCCAATAAATATAAAATGTACAGATCCTCGTTTAGCAAAAGTAATAATATCACAATATGGAGGTCCCGATGGTGAACTTGCAGCATCTTTAAGATATTTATCTCAAAGATTTGGAATGCCAGACCAAAATGCAAAAGCAATATTAAACGATATTGGTACAGAAGAATTAGCTCACTTAGAAATGGTAGGAACAATAGTACACCAATTAACAAAAGGAGCAAGTATAGAAGAAATTGAAAAAGCAGGATTAGGACCATATTATACAGATCACGGAGTAGATGTATATCCACAATCTGCAGCTGGAGCACCATTTGATGCAACATGTTTAGCATGTAAAGGAGATCCAATAGCAAACTTACAAGAAGACTTAGCAGCAGAACAAAAAGCAAGAGCAACTTATGAAAAATTAATAGACTTATGTAGAGATAATCCAGATGTAATAGATCCATTAAGATATTTAAGAGAAAGAGAAGTAGTACACTTCCAAAGATTTGGAGAAGCATTACGTGGAGTACAAGACAAACTAGCAGAAAGAAAATTTTATATGAATAATTGTGGATGTAATAATAATTAAAAATTATAGGCGACCAATGGTCGCCTTTTTGGTTGACAACACATATAAAAATGTTGTAAAATTTTAGGAGTTTTTATAATAAAATGAGGTAAAAAATGTTAAATCAATTTTCAAGAACAGAATTATTAATAGGAAAAGAAGGAATAGAAAAATTAAAAAACTCAAAAGTTGCGATATTTGGAATAGGTGGAGTTGGTTCATTTGTTGTAGAAGGATTAGTAAGGGCAGGAGTCGAAAATTTTGTATTAATAGATGATGACAAAATATGTTTAACAAATTTAAATAGGCAAATAATTGCTACAAGAAAAACAATAGGAAAATACAAAGCAGATGTAGCAAAAGAAAGAATACTAGAAATAAATCCAAATGCAAATGTAGAAGTATACAAAGAATTTTATATGCCAGATTCTAAAACAAATATAATAAACAAAGAATTATCATATGTGGTAGACTGTGTAGATACAGTAACAGCAAAAATAGAAATAATAATGCAAGCCAAAAAAGAAAACATACCTGTAATATCATCAATGGGAACTGGAAACAAACTAGACCCAACCAAATTTGAAATAACAGATATATACAAAACAAATATATGTCCACTTGCAAAAGTAATGAGAAAAGAATTAAGAAAAAGAAATATAGATAGTTTGAAAGTTATATACTCAGAAGAAGAACCAATAAAACCAGATGATACAAGTAGTAGCAGTTGCAAAACAAATTGCATATGTCCACCAGGAACAAAAAGAAAATGTACAATAAGAAACCAAGTACCAGGAAGTATATCATTTGTGCCATCTGTTGCAGGATTAATGATAGCAGGGGAAATAGTTAAAGATATAATTTACGGAAAAGTCTAATGTAGACTTTTCCATTTTATTTTTTATTATAGGAAATTTCTATTTTATATGTATGGGGTAGATGTCTCTGTCTGCCCGTGTGATGAAGTTATTTTTTTATAAATAATAAATAGTAGTATTAAAAAATAAAAAAAGATTTATCAAACAATATTGATAAATCTTTTTTGGTGCCAACGAAGTAGTTATTTACAACTTTTTGGCTCTCATAACGATTGATACAAATATCAATCAAATTTACTAAATTATATCATAATTTTTATAAATTGCAATAGTAAAATTAAAATATTATGTTTTAGAATTTTATTTTTCATAATTAAAAAAAAGAAACCTCTTTCGAGGAAAAGAAATAATTTTCTTTTTAGATTAGGTTCAGATAATCTGGTCGCCGTCATTCAAAGGAATAAACTGACCAAACTGGGTTCTGACAACGGCTCTCACATCATTGCATTCCATATTGAAAATCAAGATGCTGTACTTGCTGTCATTGCCAAAAGTTGCCTTAACCTGATCGAGAGTCATCTTTTCGCCACGATAGTGCCAGCCAGAAATGTTCTTTCTGTCGCCTGTAAGCATTTCACCGTCTACAACTGTCACAGTTCTGTCAAAGAAACGAAAACCAAAACAGTTGTCGGAAATCTCAACCTTGCTCACATCCCGCTCGGAAATTTCGCTGACAGACGTTTCGTTGACAATGATACCAGGGTGCAGATACTCAACATAGTGCTTTAACATAGTAGTCCTCCTAATCTTTTCGTTTGTTACCAAATTTCCAGTAACAATTACCGAAATAGTACATTTATTATAGTTCGCTGTACTTACGAATACTAACTATATTATACAACATTTTACATAAAATTGCAAATTATAGTGTTAAAAGATAGTATAAATAAGAATGATTTCGAAACTCATTTACTTTTGACAACGTTTACACATAAATCAATTCACTAAAAACAATTTCTTCAACCTGTGCTTTAATAGAGTTCATAGCACCTACCCAATATAGCATATCCGTGTTTTTCATATCTTCAGTCAAATCGCTTTTGGATTTTAACTATTTAATTATTTGTTCTATTCTAATTTCAGCAGTTTCTTGTAATTCTTTCAAATGTGTATTTAATCTTCCATTCATAAGCATTATAGTATAATCAGATTTTTTATATTCTTTCAAATATTTTAATCTCATTCTTCCATATTTATTTAAAGTGATTTTTTCTTGTTTAGGTATTGCTAGGTTTGAAATATAATACTCTCCCTCTAAATGATATTCAATACCTGTTCTTTCATCAATTTTTATTTTTGGTAATTCATTATTCATTGATTTATTCCTCCTTTTAAAATCTTGTATCATTATTTCTTTTTTTATTTTTGTTTTGCTTATTTTCGTCTGGTATAGTAACTTTTCTATAAATGTTATTAGCAATTTCATTGTCGTTGTCATCAAATATGCCATTATTATATAGGTCATCACTAACAATTTTATAATTGTCATTCTTGTCATAGCAAATTCTTTTATGAAAATGGCTCATAATACTATGCCAAAAGCCTTTGAATTTCTGTAGCTCTTGTTTTATCTTTTCTTTTTCGGTCTGTAACTTGCTAATAATTTTATCTTTGGTAGATAGTTCCTTTTTCAAATCGCCAATTTCATTATCTTTTAGTTCAATTTCATACTTTAAGGAACGATTTTCTTTTTCTATTTCAAAAGCAGAATGTTCAAAATCTTTAATCGCCATATTTAAGTCAT
>USJU01000053.1 GCA_900555085.1 uncultured Clostridium sp. | reverse complement strand
TATATATATATTATTAAAAATTATAAGGAGAGATACTTTTGAAACTAAGTCGTAAATACAAAGAAACTGTAAAGAAAAAAGTGTTATTAATATTTGCAAGTATTGCATTAGTTACATCAACGTTAGCTGTAGTTAAGTTAACGGATATTTCTATGCCTGAAAAAATAAATAATGCTATAAGCTATGTGAAGTTAAATTTTGAAGAAACAAATGATGAGAATTCTGAAACAGAAAATACAGATCCAAGTACGGCATTTATACGCGGAGTAAAAATAAATAACAAAGAATATCTATTTGAGGATAATAAAATAAATTATGACTTAATGTTAGAGTATAATATCGAAGATGTATTGACAATAGAGTATTTAAAAGCAAATGAGAATCAAACAGTTAAAGGAGATACAAAAGTTGTATTAACAAAAAATAGTAAAACGATTAGTTTTAATGTATTATCTGAGGATAAAACAAATAAAAATACATATACATTAAATTTAACAAGAACACACAGTGCGTATTTAAAAAATATAGAAATAAATTCTTTTGCATTAAGCCCAGAGTTTCAAGATAAAACAACAGAATACACAGTTGACATTTTAGATAATATAACATCACTAAAGGTTTATGCAATAGCATTTGATAAAGAATCAACAATAACAATAAAAGGTAATGAAAATATAAACATAGGAAGTGTAATTACAATAACAGTTACAAATCCATATGTTACTGAACCAATGGTATATTCAATAACTTGCGAAAAAGCTTTAGAAGAAAACAATTATAGTTATTCAGGAGGATATCAAGAATTTACTGTTCCATATACAGGTACGTATAAATTTGAATGTTGGGGAGCACGAGGAGGAAAATCTAGAATTGATGGTTCATTAGGAGGAACACCAGGAAAGGGAGGATATGCTAAAGGTGAAATTCTTTTAAAAAAAGGTGAAAAGTATTATGTTTACATTGGACAACAAGGAACAGATGCAGTTGTAAGAAAAGATTCAGCAGCAACTTGGAATGGTGGAGGACTTGGAACGTGGGATCATTCTGATAATGAAACATCAGGAGCTGGCGGAGGTGCAACAGATATACGTTTAGTAAGTGGAAATTGGAATAATTCTGAAAGCTTAGCATCTAGAATAATTGTTGCTGGTGGAGGCGGTGGAGCTTCATGGACATTTAAAGGAGGAGCAGGAGGAGGAATTTCAGGTTCTAATGGAGTAAAAGCTAAAGGTGGAACACAAACTACTGGATATTCGTTTGGAATAGGACAAAATGCTTCTGGAACAGCTAATAGTGATGGAGTAGGCGGTGGCCGGAGGAGGTTACTGGGGAGGTTATATGAGCAATAGCTCAAATGCTTCTAGTGGAGCTGGTGGCTCAGGTTATGTATCTGGACATGCAGGTTGTATTGCTATTAATTCTCAAAGTGATATTACTCCAAAAGTTCAAACATATGCTAGTTTAGAAGATTCATATCATTACTCTGGAAAAGTATTTACTAATACTGAACTAACAGCAGGTGCTACAGATACCAGCAAAGCAACTATTACTCCTTTGAGTATGACTGCTGAAGAATATCCAATATTAGATATAAATGTTGATATTGGAAAAATGAGCAGAAAATTTAACCCTGCTGAAAATGATTATTATATTGAATTAGATAAAGAACAAGCATATCCAACTATTACAATAACACCATCAAGTGATAATGTAGAAGTAGAAGGTGGATTAATACAACAAGTAGAAACAATAGCAGGAGAAACTAAAAAACAAATAAAAGTAAAAACAGCAGAAGGAATAGAATTTGTATATAATTTATATTTTTATAGAAAACCGTCTTCAGATAGTTATTTGAAAAATATTAAGGTAGCAGGAAGAGATATAGAAAATTACAAAGAAGAAACTTTAAGATATGAAATTGAATTACCATATAATGTAGAAGAAAATACGATTATAGAAGCTATAAAGAAATTCCCAGGACAAACTATTGTAGGAGACGGAGAAGTAGAAACAAAAAATTCTACTACAATACATACAATACAAGTTACATCAGAAGATGAAACAAGTACAACAGAATATAATTTAATTTTAAATAAACAGCCAAATACAAAATTGAAATTTTTAGATATAAAAAATCAAGAATTTTCACAATTCTTTGAAAGCGATAAATATGATTATGAATATAAGGTAACTTCAGGAATAGTTTCTCTTGATATTATAGCAACTCCTTATGATGACAATGCAAAAGTAGTTGTAAAAGGTGCAGGATATATAAAAGAAGGTAAAAATACTGTAACAGTAACTGTTTCTAGAGAAGGAGTAGAAGATACAGTATATACAATAACTGTAATAAAAGGAGAAAACTTAGGAGAGCAAATATATGATTTTCCATATGTAGGAAAAGAATATCAAACTTTTGTAGCACCAGCAGCAGGGTTTTATAAATTTGAAGCATGGGGAGCAAGAGGTGGAAAATCAAGAAATGACGGAAAATTAAAAGGAATTCCAGGAAATGGAGGTTATGCAGCAGGTACTGTAAGACTAAATGAGGGAGATACTATTTATGTATATGTAGGTGGAAAAGGAACAGATGCTGTTGTAAGACAAAATTCGCCAGGAGGCTGGAATGGTGGAGGCCTTGGAACATGGGATAATTCAGATGATGAATCCAGCGGTGGTGGAGGCGGAGCCACAGACTTCAGGCTAACAAGTGGAGCATGGAATGATACTAATAGTTTATACTCTAGAATAATGGTAGCAGGAGCAGGAGGCGGAGCCTCTTGGACATATAAAGGAGGAGCAGGAGGTGGACTAGAAGGTATATCATATTATCCAAAAAGTCCAGCAGGAACTCAAACTTCTGGATATGCATTAGGAATAGGAAAAGATGCATGGGGAAAAGCAGACAGTGATGGTGTTGGAGGCGGTGGCTCAGGATACTATGGAGGAATGACAAACAATATTAGCCGTGCTTCAGCAGGATCTGGAGGTTCATCATATATATCAGGACATGAAGGATGTAAATCAACAGACGAAAATGGAAACTCAATAGAAGATTGTATGCATACTTCAGGATTTAAATTTAAAGACACTGTTATGATAGATGGAGAAGGATATGAATGGACCACTACAAGACAAGATTTAGTACAAATGAAAAACCCACAAGGAAATTATGTAACAGGTAATGATTCAGATGGATATGCAAGAATAACCTTACTCGAAGATCCATCACAAAATAATTTATTAAAAGAAATACAAATAAATAAAGGAACAATAACTCCAGAAGTAAATTATGATGACACAAAATATACTGTAACTTTAAATCCAGAAGATACAGAACTTACAATTTATGGTGTTGTTGATGATATAAAAGCAACAGTAGAAGGAAATGGAACTTATGATATTGCAGCAGGAGAAAATATTATAAATCTAAAAGTAACAGCAGAAAATGGTGAAGAAAGAGTATATACAATAAAAGCTATAAGAGATGCATCTAATAATTCTAAGCCAACTAATATTACAATAGACGGATTAATTGAATCTATTATAAATGTAAATCCTATTTATGGCGTCCTTAATCCGAAAAAATTCAATCCAGAAGTACATGAATATTCTATGACTGTTCCAAGTAGAATAAAGAAATTAACCTTTAATGTTGAAAAAGGACATAAATATCAAACTGTAACAGGGGATGGAACAATAGAATTAAAAGCTGGGGAAAATGAAATAAAAATAAATGTTACTTCAGAAGATGGCAGTTCGGTAGATACTTATACATATCACATTACAAGAGATATGAGTGGAAACTGTTTGTTAGAAAGCCTAAGTATAGATAATGTAGAAACAGACATGGTATTTGATCAAGATGTTTTAGAGTATTTTGTAGAAGTAGATAATGAGGTAACATCATTAGATATTACTGCAATACCAGAAATGAAAGAAATAACTCCTGTAATAGAAGGAAATAAGAACTTAAAAGTTGGACTGAACGATATTTATATAATTGTAAATGCACCAAATGGTGAACAATTAGTTTATATTATACATGCATATAGAAAACAAAGTGGAAATGTATTTTTATCATCTTTAAAAGTAAAAAAAGAAGATGAAGAACTAGCTCAAAATCCAACATTTAATAAAGTATTAGATACATATACAGTTACAGTTCCAAATGAAGTTGAAAGCGTTACATTAGAAGCTGAAGCAGAAGCAACAACATCAAGCGTTTCAGGAACTGGTAAAAAAACATTAAAAACAGGGACAAATACATATAAAATACAAGTTGAAGCTGAAGATGGTTCTATTGGTACATACAATGTTAATATTAATAGAAGTCAATCAAGTAATAATTATTTAAAAGAATTAATAACAACAATGGGTAATTTTAATGTTGAATTTGATAAATTAATTACAGAATATGAAATAACAGTTCCATCAGATACAAAAACATTACCGCTTGTTGTACAAACAGAAGATAAATCTGCAACATATAAAATTTTGCAAAACAATAATTTCTTTACAGGAACAAATTATGTAATAATAAGAGTAACAGCAGAAAATGGAGAGCAAAGAGATTATAAAATTAAAGTAATAAAAGAAGCTTCAAGTAATAATTATTTAACTAATATTATTACAAGCAGTGGAAAATTAAATCCTACATTTAATAAAGAAACATTAAAATATACTGTAGAAGTTGAAAATGAAGTAGATAATATAAAAGTAACAGCTAAAAAGGAAGATTCAGCAAGTACTGTAATAGGAGAAGGAGTATATGCACTAGAACAGGGAGAAAATAATATAACATTAACAGTAGAAGCGGAAAATGGGGATATAAGGACTTACGAATTAAATGTTATAAGAAAACAAAACTCTAATACAAATTTATTAAGAATAGATAATGATAAAAATCAAATTGTTGATAAAGTAGATGCTAGTACCTATGAAATAAATGTAAGAAATGAAATAGATGAAATTACAATTACTGCTATTCCAGAAAAGACAACAACAAAGGTAGTTGGAAATGGAAAATATAGTTTAGAAATAGGAAAAAATATTATTACTATTGTTGCAACAGCAGAAGATGGTACAAACAAAGAATATGAAATAATAGTAAATAGAGCAAAATCTGATAATGCATATTTAAAAAAGGTATTTGCAAAAGAGGGAGAACTATACGAGAATTTTGAAAAAACAACTACTGAATATCATATGAAAGTACAAAATAATGTAGAAAGCCTAAGTCTAGAAATAGAAACAGAAGATAAAGATGCAACATATAAAGTAATTGGAAATAGTGATTTTGTTTATGGGGAAAATAAAGTTACTATAGAGGTTACAGCATCAGATGGATTAACTAAAAAAGATTATACAATAATAATTTATAGACAACCGGATTTAAATCAACGCTGTGATTTAGTAGAACTAACAGTAGATAAAGGAACTTTATCACCAAATTTTGAAGCAAATACATTAGTTTATGAGGTTAATTTACCTTATGAAGAAGATAAAATTAATGTTGAGGCCAAAGCCTTAGACAATACAGCAATAATAAAAGGAACAGGAGAACATGAATTAAATGTTGGATTAAATGTTATAACTGTAAAAGTTACATCTATTTCAGGAGATGAAAAGGTTTATCAAATAAAAGTAAATAGAGCAAAATCAACAAATGCAAATTTATCAAGTTTAGTTATACAAAATCATAGCATTTTACCTGTATTTAATAAAGAAACAACATTATATACTGTTGAAACAAAACTAAGTGAACTAGAAATAAATGCGACAACAGAACAAGAAGATGCAACATATGAGATAATTGGTAATAAAAACTTAGAAAGAGGAACAAACCTGCTTATAATAAAAGTAACAGCACCAGATGGTGTAACTACAAAGAATTATTCACTAAAAGTTACAAAAACTGGATCAGATAATGATAACTTAGCATTTTTATCTGTTAATGGATATGACTTAAGTCCAGAATTTAACAAAAGCACACTTTTATATAATGTAAATGTTCCAAATAATATTGAAACTGTTTATATAGATGCAATTGCAGATGATGAGAATGCAACAGTAAATGGTATAGGTATTGTTAAATTAGAAGAAGGAAAAAATACATTTGAAGTAAATGTAATTTCAGAGTCAGGAAAAGTTAAAACATATACAATAGTTATAAATAAAGGATTATCAGAAAATGAATATTTATCAGATTTAAATATATCTGAAGGAACATTAGAACCAAGCTTTGATAAATTAGTAAATAGTTATAAGGTATATGTAGATTATGATGTAGAAAGTATTAATTTGTTAGGATATACAGAAGATAGTAATGCAACAATAACTGGAAACGGAAACTATAATTTAGTAGTTGGAACAAATACAATAGAATTAATAGTAACGGCTCCAAATGGAAATAAAAATATTTATACTGTTAATGTTATAAGAAAAGCACCAATAAGTGCAAAATTGTCAAAATTAGAAGTGGAAAATTATGAAATTGTACCAAAATTTAATGAAAATACAAATTCATATACAGTAAATGTTGATAATGAAATAACAAGCTTAGATATGATAATAGAAACTTTAGATCCAAATGCAACATATACAGTAACAGGAAATAAGGATTTTGTAGTAGGAAATAATGAGGTGATTATAGAAGTTACTTCAAGTGATGGATTACAAAAAGAAACTTATACAATACAAGTAAATAGAAATATGTCTAGTAATAACTATTTAAGCTATATATTACCATCAAAAGGAGCTTTATCACCAGCATTTACAAAAACAAACAATAATTATACTTTAACAGTTGAAAATGATATTACTCAAATTAATATAGATGCAGAACCAGAAGATAGTAATGCAACAATGGTAGGTAATGGAGATTATACCTTAGAAGTTGGGGAAAATAAGATAGAAATCAAAGTTACATCAAGCCTTGGAATAACAAGAACATATACTGTTACAATAATTAGAAAGAAAAACAGTAATAATTATTTGAAAAATTTAGTAGTAAAAGCTAATTCAGAAACAATAGAATTATTACCAATTTTTGATAAGGAAAATATGAGCTATGAGGTAACAGTACCTGTAGGAACAACCAAAGTACAACTTCTTGGAGAAGCGGAAAATAGTTTATCATCAGTTTCAGGATTAGGATATGCTTCTGTAAAAGCAGGAGAAAATAATTATGAAATAAAAGTTACAGCAGAAAATGGAGATGTACGAACATATAAAATATTAATAAATAGAATAAAATCGACAGTAAATGATTTAACAGATTTAATTCCAAGTGTTGGTACATTAGATCCAAGCTTTGTATATGGAACATTAGAATATAATTTAACATTAGGAAATGCAGATTCTTTATTATCTTTTGAAGTAGCAACAGAAGATAGATTTGCAACAGTAACAGGTAATGAAGAACAAACAGTTCCAGATGGAGAAAGTACAAGAAAAATAAAAGTTACAGCAGAAAACGGAGATATAAAAACTTATACAATAAATATAAATAGAATTAGAACAGATGATGCAAGACTTAAGAGTTTAGAAATTAAATCATATACATTAGAGCAAGAATTTAATAGTGATGTTTATGAATATACATTAACTGTTCCAAATGACAAATTTGTATTTACAGAAAATGAAATCATAGCAACACCGTTATATGGAGACACAAAAGTATATCCAACAAGTAGTATAGAATTATCGGTATTAAAATTAAATAAATATGAGATAAAAACAATAGCACCAGATGGATATACAACACAAACATATATTATTAATATAATAAGATTAAAGAGTAGTAACTCTACATTATCTAGACTTGCAGTATCAGGTTGTAAAATGGAACCCGAATTTGATAGCAATACATTAGAATATACAGTTTATGTTCCAAAAGGTACTACAACTTTAAAAAGTGAAGATGTTATAGCTGTTCCTACAGATGAATATGCAACAGTAGTAAAATCAAGTGATTTAGACTTAACTTCAGGAGAAAATGTCTTTGATATTGATGTTACAAGTCATAATGGAGAAACACATACAACATATAAAATAAAGGTTATAGAAGAAAAATCTAATAATAATTATTTAGAAAGTATAACAACTAATGTTGGAACTCTATCACCAAGTTTTGATACAAATATTACACAATATAAATTACATTTAACACAAAGACAAAATAAATTAAAAATAGATGCCAAAACTCAAGATGAAACTGCAACAATAGAAAGTGGTCCAGGAACTTATAATATTACAGAAGATACAAGAATTTTAATTAAAGTAAGAGCAGAAGATGAGACTTTAAGAATATATATTATAGATGTAGAAAAAGATCCATTAACAGGTGGAACAATATTAGGGAAAATAACAACTGAAAATTCAGTAGGAAAATATAAATCAACAGTAACATTATATAGAACAAATGACACGAAAAGTGAAAATGATAAGGATAATCCAAGAGAAGTTATTGAACAACAAGAAACACAAGAAGATGGAACATTCTCATTTGATACTGAAGATACACAAAAATATGATATTGTTGTAAAGAGAGAAGGATACTTAGAATATAGAGTAACTGATATAGAAGTAAAACTTGGGGAAGAAACACAATTAGATACATATCATTTATTAGCTGGAGATGTTATAAAAACAGGCGAAATTGAACTAGATGATTTAGTTGCAATTAATAATAATTATGGGGAAATTATTAATGAAGAAAATAAACAAAATCTTACGAAGTTTGATTTTAATGAAGATAACAAAGTTGATGAATTAGATAGAAGTATTTTAAAGAAAAACTATGGAAGAAAAAATGAAACTGTTAAATGGAAAACTACAAGTGAAGCAAATATTTCTACTACAAGCTTAGAATATAATGAAGTAAAAGCTTTAGATAAGGAAGAAATACAACCAATAGAAGAAAAGCAAGATTTTATAATGCCATTAAATTGCGAATATACTGTAACGTCTAAATATGGAGAAAGAATTCATCCAACAACAGGAGAGGTAAAAAAACATACTGGTATAGATTTAAGTGGAACACATCATACAGAAATACTAGCAGTAGCAAGTGGAGAAGTAACCTTTGCAGGAGTGCAAAATGAATTTGGTAACTGTGTAGAAATTAAACACATTGTTAATGGGGAAACAATATATAGTTTCTATGCTCATTTATCAAAAATTAACGTAAAAGCAGGCGAGACTGTGAAACAAGGACAAGTAATAGGACTAGAGGGAGGAGATCCGGAATCTGACCCTAATCCAGGAAACTCAACAGGACACCACTTACACTTTGAAATTAGAAATGCTAGTGGATATGGTAATGATGTAGACCCAACAAACTATATAATATTTTAAAAATAAAAGACAACCGTTAAAGTGAAGTTTCTTTTATAGTTACTTCGCAACGGTTGTTTTTTTTATATTATTAGGAAAATATTAAACAAATAACATTAAAAAGGTTGACATTTCAATATAAATATTGTAAAATACTAAAAGCTTAAGAAGAAGTTATCCACTTCCACCTTATCTATTTTAGTAGAAAGGTAAAACATATTTAAGACTTTATGTCTTATGTTTTGGTGGATTAGCTTATATTGGCTAATCAATTTTTTTGCTAAAATTGATATTTTAATAAATAAATTAAAAATAATTTATTTAAATTTTGGAGGTGTTTTTTATAAAACAAGATTTACCAATTAATCAAAACATTAGAGCAAGAGAAGTTAATTTAATTGATGAACAAGGACAAAAACTTGGAACAATGGAATTAAGAAAAGCTCAAG
>USJU01000052.1 GCA_900555085.1 uncultured Clostridium sp. | reverse complement strand
AAGGAAGCAAAAACGGAAATGAATATATAATAACAAAAGAAAATATAGCAGAAAATACAAGCTTTAAATATACAGTAACAGATGGACAAGGAAATACAAAAGAAAAAACAGCAATAATAAACACAATAGACAAAGACCCACCAGCAGACTTCACAATAACAGCAGAAAATACAGAAAATGGATTACAAATAACAGGAACAACAACAGATAGCGAAAGTGGAATAGACAAATACGAATATTATGCAAAAAAAACAACAGATGCAGATTATACAAAATATGAAAGCAACCCAATAACAGGACTTTCAAACGGAACATACGACATAAAAGTAATAGCATATGACAAAGCGGGAAATACAAAAGAATCAGTATTAAATAGTTTTAAAGTGGAAAAAGCAATAAAAAGAACAGATATATCAGCAGCAGATATAAAAAGTAATCCAGAAGGCTATTATGGACAAACAGTAGATTACACATCAGAAAATGGACAAAACGATTGGAAAATCTTTCATTCAGATGGAACCAATATATATTTAATAACGGGAGATTTGGTAAAGGTAACAGATGAAAGTGGAAATATAGACACAAGTAAAATAAATGCAAATACAAAAATGCAAAAGGCTGATACAACATCAGATTATTGTGTAAATTGGAATGAAACAAATTTACCAAGTTTTCAAACATTATCAAGTGATATAATATCAAAATTTAAAATAGATACAAGTGTTTTTGATATAAATGGTCGTAAAGGTAATCCAAATGTACAATGTGTATCGACTTTATTAAATTCAGATAATTGGACAAGTTATATAGATTCTAGAATGGGAGAAAACCAATATGCAATAGGAGGACCAACAATAGAATTATGGACAGACAGTTGGAATTCAATAAAAGATAAAAAGTTATATTGTAATAATTCAAATGCCAATGGATATTATATTGGAACAACTGTATTTTCAAAAACTGAAAGTGTAGAGCTAAAATCAAATATTAACAACACAGAAAAAATTTATTTTGTAAATAGTGAAAAGGGCATCTATTGGATGGCATCACCTTCTGCACATTACCAAAATAATCTAATGAGGGTTAAAAGTAGTGGGGAAATTGACTATTATCGATTTAGTGTGGAAGAATGTGCTATTCGTCCAGTAGTTTGTTTAACATCAAATATTTCACTGAAATAATGATAAAATATTTTAAAGACAAGGATTTTAAACCTTGTCTTTATTGCTGTTTTTGTTGACAAAACTGGCATTTTTATGTAAAATAGTAAGGAGCGAAAAATCGAAAGAAAGAGGAGTATTTATGCCAAAAAATAAAGATAGGATGTTTGACAATTTGGTATCAAAAACAAAAATATATTTAATTATAATTGCAATTTTATTTATTATTATATGTGTATATAATAATAAACTTATATTGCCAGGAATTATAATATATGTATTAATACTTGCATACACACGTTGGGCTGAAAATAAAAGAACAACAGAAATTTCAAATCATGTTCAAGAATTATTAATAACAATGGACTCAACAGCTAAAAAAACATTAATAAATTCACCATTACCATTAATAATTGCAGAAACAGATGGAAATATTGTATGGAGAAGTTCAAAATTTGTAAGTGAATTTGCAAATATTGATATAAAAAATTATATCGAAGATTTAATAAAAGAAATAAAATTGGATATAGAAAATAATACAGACGATAAATCAAGAAAAATAAAAAAACAAATAGAAATAGGAAACTCCACATACAAAATATTAGGAGAATATGTAAAATCTAAAAACAGCAACAAAAAACAAGATAACACATATATGGCAATATTGTATTTTATAGATGTTACAGAACAAATAAAAATAAGCCAAAAATATACAGACGAAAGTCAATGTATAGGAATAATAACAGTTGATAATTATGAAGAAATAATGCAAAGGGTTTCTAACGAAGATAAACCAAGTATAATTGCAGAATTAGAAAAAAGATTATATGCATGGGCACAAGATAATAAAGGCTTAATAATAAAAACAGAAAGAAATAACTTTGTATATGTATTTGAACATAAATATTTAAAAAGAATGCAAAAAGATAGATTTGATATTTTAGATACTATAAAAGAAATAGACATAGAAGGAAGATTAAATTTAACACTAAGTATAGCAATATCAGATGACGGAGATACAAATTATCAGAAATACGAATCAGCTTTAGCTGCTATGGATATAGTTCTTGGAAGAGGTGGAGACCAAGCCGTAGTAAAAACAAATGGAAAATTCAAATTCTATGGAGGAGTAACACAAGAAGTAGAAAAAAGAACAAAGGTAAAAGCCAGAGTATTTGCACATGCACTTGAAGAACTAATAAATAATAGCAAAAACGTAATGGTAATGGGTCATGAAAATGGCGATATGGACTCAATGGGCTCAAGCTTAGGAATATACAGATTAGCTAAAAGCCTTGGAAAAGAAGCATATGTAATTAATAATACTTATGGACTTTCATTAAGTAATTTTATGGAGAGTCTAAAAGAAGATGAGGAATATAAAGAAAATGTTTTAGATAAAAATTCAGCACTAGAAAAAATCACATCAGAAACATTATTAGTAATAGTAGATACACACAAAAAGAGCTATGTAGAAGTTCCAGAATTACTAGAAAAGACAGAAAAAGTAGTAATAATAGACCATCACAGAAGAAGTACAGACTATATAGAAAATGCATTACTTACATTCCAAGAAGTATACGCATCATCAGCAGCTGAGCTAGTTACAGAAATACTTCAATATACAGAAAAAGATGTAAAATTAAAAAATATAGAAGTTGAAGCATTATATGCAGGAATTATGATGGATACAAAGAATTTTACTTTTAAAACAGGTGTAAGAACTTTTGAAGCAGCAGCTTACTTACGTAAAAGTGGAATAGATATTATAAAAGTAAAAAAATGGTTCCAAAGTGATTTAGAAACATATAACTTAATTTCTAAGGTAGTGGAAAATGCAGAAATAATTAAAAATACAATAGCAATTTCTATATACAAAGGAGAAAAGGACACAGGAATAATGTGTGCAAAATCTGCAGATGAATTACTTACAATATCAAATATTACAGCATCATTTGTATTAGGAAAAGTAAACAATAAAGTATGTATAAGTGGTAGATCTGTAGGAGATATAAACGTTCAAATAATATTAGAAAAACTAGGTGGAGGAGGACATATAACTCTTGCTGGTGCACAAATGGAAGACAAAACTATAGAAGATGCTAAAAAGCAATTAATAGAAAAAATTAATGAGTATTTTGATGAAAACATGTAAAAGGAGGAAAGGCAATGAAAGTAATTTTAATGCAAGACATAAAAGGTGTAGGAAAGAAAGATGAAGTAATAAATGCAAGTGATGGATATGCACGTAATTTTTTATTTCCTAAAAAAATGGCAGTTGAAGCCAATACAGAAAATATGGCAAAATTAAAAGGTAGAAATGATTCAAAACAACATAAAAAAGATGTTCAAAAACAAGAGGCTTTAGATATTTCTAAGAAATTGGAAAATATAACATTAACATTAAAAGTAAAAGCAGGAGAAAATGGAAAAATATTTGGGGGAGTAACAGCAAAAGAAATTTCTGAAGAGTTAAATAAACAATATCAAGTGAAAGTAGATAAAAAGAAAATAGACTTAAAAGAAACTATAAAAAATTTAGGAACATTTACAATAGATGCAAAATTGTATGAAGGCGTAATTGGCAAGATTAAAATAAAAATTATATCTTTTTAGGTAAAACCATATGTCAAACATTGTAGAGGCACGGTGCTCCGTGCCCACGAATATAAGATAATAAAGAAACAGGAGGCCAAAATGGAACTAGGAAAGGTACCACCACATGATATAGAAGCAGAACAAGCAGTTATAGGAAGTATGCTAACAGATAAAGATGCAGTAATAGCTGCTATAGAAAAACTAAAATCAGATGCTTTTTATAGAGAAGATAATAAGCTAATTTATAGTGCAATTCTAAATTTATATAATAGAGCCGAACCAATAGATGTAATAACATTAAAAGCAGAATTACAAACAAATGGAGATTTAGAAAAAGTTGGTGGACTTGAATATTTAGTTGAACTTCCAGAAAAAGTTCCTACAACGGCGAACGTTGAAAAATACATAAATATTGTTGATGAGAAATATGTATTAAGAAACTTAATAAAAACAGCAAATGAAATAATAGAATTAGGTTATGACCAAACAGAAGAAGTTGAAGGCATAATGGATAGTGCCGAAAAAAAGATTTTTAATATAATGCAAGGTAGAAATCAAAGAGACTATACCCCAATAAAAGAAGTTTTAGTAGATTCATTTGCAATGTTAGAAAAATTATATAATCAAAAGGGTGCAATAACAGGTGTACCTACAGGATTTATAGATTTAGATAGAAAAACAACAGGCCTACATGGCTCAGAATTAATAATATTAGCAGCAAGACCTGCTATGGGAAAAACAGCTTTTGCATTAAATATAGCAACAAATGTAGCTTTAAAAGCAAATGTACCAGTTGCAATATTTAGCTTAGAAATGTCAAAAGAACAATTGGTAAACAGAATACTTTCAAGTGAAGCAATGGTTGATAGTAACAAAATAAGAACAGGAAAATTAGATGATTCAGATTGGGCAAAAATTGCAGGAACACTGGGGCCTTTATCAGAGGCAAATATGTATATAGACGATACAGCAGGAATATCTGTTATGGAAATAAGAGCAAAATGTAGGAAGCTAAAATTAGAAAAAGGATTAGGACTTGTAGTAATAGACTATTTGCAATTAGTACAAGGAAGCGGAAAAAGAAACAGTAGTCGTGAACAAGAAATTTCTGAAATAAGCCGTTCATTAAAAATATTAGCAAAAGAGCTTGATGTACCAGTTATAGCATTATCTCAATTGTCTCGTAGTGCAGAAAAAAGAGATGATAAAAGACCAATGCTTTCAGACTTAAGGGAATCTGGAGCGATAGAGCAAGATGCTGATATAGTAATGTTTTTATATAGAGATGGATACTATGATGAAGCAAGTGAAGATGGAAACATAGCAGAAGTAATACTTGCAAAACATAGAGGTGGTTCAACAGGAACAGAAAAACTATTGTGGATGGGAAATTACACAAAATTTGTAAACATAGATAGACACCATGAATAAAAAGGAGAAAAATGTTAGAAGAAAAAATTTTAAATACAATAACTAAATATAAAATGATAGAATCTGGCGACAGCATTGTAATAGGTGTATCTGGCGGCCCAGATTCTATGTGCTTATTACAAGCATTAATACAAATAAAAGAAAAGAATAAATTAAATTATAAAATATATGTAGCACATATAAATCATGGATTAAGAAAAGAAGCAGACAGTGAAACAAAGTATGTGCAAGATTTTTGTGCAAAAAATAATATAGAATGTTTTGTAAAAAAAGAAAATGTAGAGAAAATTGCAAAAGAGCAAAAAATAGGAACAGAAGAAGCAGGAAGAAAGCTAAGATATAGCTTTTTTGAAGAGATAAAAAACAAAACAAATTCTAATAAAATAGCAATAGCTCATAATTTAAACGATAAAGTAGAAACAATACTAATGAACATTATAAGAGGAACAGGAACAAATGGATTAACAGGAATAGAGCCAATTAGAAATAATTTATATATTAGACCTTTAATAGAAATAGAAAGAAAAGAAATAGAAAAATATTGTGAAGAAAATAAATTAGAGCCTAAAATAGATAAAACAAATTTTGAAAATATATACACAAGGAATAAAGTTAGAAATTTGCTTATTCCATACATAAAAAAAGAATTTAATCCAAATATTGTGGATGCAATAGATAAATTATCAAAAATATCCACAGAAGAACAGAATTATTTAAATAAACTTGTCAATAATATATATAGTAATTTGCTATTGGAAGAAAATATAAATAAAAAAGCAAAGCATAATCAAATTATATTAGATTTAAAGAAATTTAACACACAAGACCTTGTAATAAAAAGAAAAATTATTTTATATACTATAAGGAAAGTCTACGGAAATACAAACAATATAGCTAAAATACATATAGACAATATAGTAAAAATGTGCGAAAAGAACATTGGAAATAAATATTTAACACCACATAAAAATATAAAAGTATATGTAAAAAAAGGTAAAATTTTTTTTATGGCTTAGAATAGGCTTCCGTAGTAAAACCCTTGTAACACAACTGTTACAAAGAAAAAGTTTTGTAAAAACTATTGAAAATGAAAATTATATATGTTATAAAATTTAAGCAAGAGGATTTAAGATGTTTGAGGTTAGAAGTTTGAAGTTGGAATATTAAGTCCAACCTCCAATGACTAACATCTAATTTAAGGAGGAGTTAAAGTTGAAGAACGGTATAAAAACATTAGCCATGTGGTTAATAATAGGAGTTATATTTGTAGTATTAGTATCTGCAGTATTAGATAACTCAGAATCTAAAATGACTTATTCAGAATTAATTTCAGCAATGGAAGCGGGAAATGTTACAAGTATAGAAATTAATTCAGATGGAAATAAAGCATTTGTAGAATTAAAAGGTCAAACAATAGAAAAAGAAGTAAATATACCAAATTTAGAAAGTTTTATGAATTATGCTAATGAAGGATTAGTTGCAGGAAACTTTAAATTAACAGAAAAATCAGAATCTGTATTAGTAACAATACTTTCATTACTTTCACCATTTGGAATTGCAATTATCTTCTTATTATTCTGGTTCTTATTAATGAATCCTGCAAACCAAGGCGGAAACAAAACAATGTCATTTGGCAAGAGTAAAGCTAGGGTATTAAATGGAGCAGAAAAAGCAAAAGTTACATTTAAAGATGTAGCAGGTGTAGATGAAGAAAAAGAAGAATTAGAAGAAATAGTAGAATTCTTAAAAACACCAAAAAAATTCACAGATATGGGAGCAAGAATTCCTAAAGGAGTGCTTTTAGTAGGTCAACCAGGAACTGGTAAAACATTACTTGCAAAAGCAGTTGCAGGAGAAGCAGGAGTACCATTCTTTATAATAAGTGGATCAGACTTTGTAGAAATGTTTGTTGGTGTAGGAGCTTCAAGAGTGAGAGACCTATTTGAACAAGCTAAGAAAAATGCACCATGTATAATATTTATAGATGAAATAGATGCAGTAGGACGTCAAAGAGGAGCAGGACTTGGTGGTGGACATGATGAAAGAGAACAAACACTTAACCAATTACTTGTTGAAATGGACGGATTTAGTGCAAACGAAGGTGTAATAGTAATAGCAGCAACAAATAGACCAGACGTATTAGATAAAGCATTATTAAGACCAGGTAGATTTGATAGACAAATAGTAGTTTCAGCACCAGATGTAAAAGCAAGAGAAGAAATTTTAGAAGTACATTCAAGAAAGAAAAAACTAGGAGAAGATGTAGACTTAAAATTAATAGCAAAAAATACAGCAGGATTTGCAGGAGCTGACTTAGAAAACGTATTAAACGAAGCAGCATTACTTGCAGCAAGAAGAAATCTAGAAGTAATAGGAATGAAAGAAATAGAAGATGCCATGGTAAAAGTAACTATGGGACCAGAAAAGAAATCACGTGTAAGAAGCCAAAAAGAAAACAAACTAGTAGCATACCATGAAGCAGGTCATGCAGTAGTAAGTAGATACTTACCAACACAAGATCCAGTTCATCAAATATCAATAGTTCCAAGAGGAATGGCTGGTGGTTATACAATGTATAGACCAACAGAAGATAAATCTTTTATGTCTAAAACAGAAATGGAAGAAAACATTGTATCATTACTTGGAGGAAGAGTTGCAGAAAAATTAATATTAGACGACATTTCAACAGGAGCAAGTAATGATATAGAAAGAGCAACAAAAATTGCTAGAAGCATGGTAACAAAATACGGAATGAGCGACAGAATAGGAGCTATGATGCTAGGTTCAAGCCAAGAAGAAGTATTCTTAGGAAGAGATTTTGCACAAGGAAAAGAATACTCAGAAGAAACAGCCTCACTTGTGGATACAGAAACAAAAAGAATAATAGATAAAGCATATGAACAAGCAATAGACATACTAAATACACATATAGATAAACTACATGCAGTAGCAAAAGTATTACTAGAAAAAGAAAAAATAGAAGGCGAAGAATTTGATGAAATATTCGCAGAAGAAAACTAAAAATTAGCAGGAGACCAAGTGGTCTCTTTTTTTATGTGAAAATTCTAAAATTCTACGGAAATAAACAAAAAAGACAATAAATATCAAAAATATTACCTTTTGTAACATAAAATTAAAATAAAAGTAATAGATGAGAAACAGAACGCCCGAAATGAGTAGCCCTAGTGTAATAGATAACTATTTATAAAACCTGTAAAAAAGTGGTATTGAAAAATAAATATAAATAATTTATTGTTTTAATGAAAGGTTTTATAAAAAATAAGAGGAGAAAACTATGAAGGAAAAAAGTACAAAGAGAAGAAGTTATGACGAAGAACTATTATGGGCAATAATTATTATCTTAATGATGTTTATAACAACATTAGATGTTGTTTGGTTTGGCAGAAAAGAGCAAGTAGCAAAAACAATTAATTTTGCGGCATCATCAACTGTTCAAACAATAACATTGGATAGAAATGGAGGCTCAGGATATCCTATAAACATCTATGTTAAAGATGGTATTCCATATGGACAATCAAGTTGTGCAGAATCATCTAAAATGACAAAATTTGTTATACCAACTAAATCTGGTTATAAATTTATAGGGTATTATAGTGGAAAAGATGAATATGTTTCTTCAGATGGTACATTAAATTTAACTTTAATAAAAAATCATTATATGGCAACAAAAGGTGATTATACAATAACAGCTAAATGGGAAAAAGTACAAAAAATAACATTAAATAAAAATAGTGGAACAGATGGAAGTCCAACTGTATTATATCATTTTGATAAAGCTGTATATAGTGATTCTACTTGTACTACAAAAATAACTAAGGTAACACCACCTACTCGTAGTAATTACGAATTTACGGGATTTACACATAGTACTGGATCAAAGATAATAGATAATAATGGCACAATTAATCTTGATGCAATAAATGGTATAGGAGCTGCAGTATCGTCTGATTATACAGCTACTGCACAATGGGAAAGATTACAATATGTTACTATAAATGCAAATGGAGGAACAGGAGGAACAACAAGTTTTTATGTTGGTAGTTTAGGAGTATATTCAGATCCATATGGAAAGACATCAATAACAAAAATTACAATGCCAACTAAAACAGGATATTCTGCAATTGATAGTGGAAACATATATAAAGATGGAAGTATAAATGTTTCTGCACTAATAACAAGAAGAGAACAAATGGGAGCAGGAAATAACATTACAGAAACAATAAATTGGGTAGGAAATACATACACTGTAACATATAATTACAATGATGCGACAGGAGGAAACACAGAAACAAGTAAAAAAGTAACATATGGTAACACATATGGAACATTACCAAGCCCAACAAGAGCATATACAATATCATTTGATTCAAATGGAGGAACTTCATGTGGAGATCAACCTGCAACATGGAATTTTGATGGATGGTATTCTACAGTTGGAAATATAAAAATAACAGCAGATACTCAGGTAACAACAACAAACAATCATACTATAAATGCAAGCTGGAGTGGAGGAACAATAAGTTTGCCAACATCAAGCAAATCGGGATATACATTTGATGGATGGTATGTTGATAATACATTTACTAGTGGAAAAGTAAGCAATACTACAGTGTTTGATAAAGATACAACATTATATGCAAAATGGATAGCAAACACATATACAGTATCTTATAATTATAATGGAGCAACAGGAGGAAGTACAGAAACAAGTAAAACAGTAACATATGGTAACACATATGGAACATTACCAAGCCCAACAAGAGCATATACA
>USJU01000051.1 GCA_900555085.1 uncultured Clostridium sp. | reverse complement strand
AGTAATAATAGAAATAATACTAAAAATTTTTTTTATAATTTTAATTTTCATAAATATAAACCTTCTTTCTTAATTTAGTAATAAAAAAATAGGCTTTTAATGCCTATTTCTAAATATTTAATTACCAGCCCAATCAATATAGTATTTAAACTTTTCTTGATTTCCCTCAACAAAGGTATCTACATAGTAGTAAATTGTTCCAAAAGACAAACCATTTGTAAATTTAGTTATTTCTGATGTTTTATATGGATAGAAACATTGTCCTCTTTTTGAATTTATGTATTTTAATCCTGGTTTTATAGACTTTATATCATTTAAGTACTTTATATTTTCAGAATTTAACTCATTATTTGTTATTTTTTTTATTGTAGTTGTTTCTTGTGTTTGTGAAGATGTTGTAGCTTGATTTGGAGTAGTGGAAGTAGAAGTTTTATTATTTGTACTTGTTGTAGAAGATTGTTCTTGCTTTTTTACTTCTTTGTTGGAACTGGCAGTATAATTTGTTTCTTTTTGAGAACTCTTATTATATGTTTCTTTAGTAATTTGTTTTTCTGTAACATTGTTTTGTGTTGTGTCATTATATGAGTTTTCTTGAACAATTTCAGTAGTATTCTCTAAAGTATTTTCTGTAATGTTTTCATCTTTTGTGAGTATTGATTCATTGCTAGTTTTACCAAGAGTATTTTCAAAATTTGCTAATTGTGTATTAGTCTTTTTAACTGTACTTTTTGCCTTAATAAACAGTAAAATAATATTTGTTAATATAAATATTATTAATACAAATACTATAAAAACCAAAATTTTCTTTTTTCCTAATTTTTTCATAAATATCACCTCATATAAAAAGTAACATCTTTTATAAAAAAAAGGAATGCTCAAAAAATAAAAAATTATTTTTTTTCAATACCTTGGACACATAATCGCAAATTTGGATGATTTTTTACACATGTAATAAGTGTAATTCTGTTATCATTTGTTTCTTCTAGCATAGACCAATCGTTTTCATTTATTTGTTTTATAGTTTCAACATTATATTCCTTGTTTCCTAAACAAGACGAATATTTTATTGTATCACCTCCTTTTATGTTTTTTAAATTAGCAAATATATTTTTAGAATTATGTCCCGCAAGACATACATTTCCATCTAAAATATTGCTATGTTCAAATAAACCAATTCCTTTTGATAAAGAGTTTTGAGAAGTTCCCTCTACTACAATATTTTTTAAATTTATAGATGGAATTTCAAGTGTTGCAATAGCATTAGTAGTATCATCAATAGGAACTCCAACAGAACCATCTGTATTAAATTGATTTATAATATCTTGTCTATTATCACTATTATATATATTGTAAACATTATTTAGATTATTTTGAACATTCATATCTTCCAAGTATTTATATATGTAATATAATCCAAAAAAATAGCCTACAATAATTAATAAAATGAAAATAGAAAGAATTACTTTTATAGATTTATATAATATTTTTTTCACAATAATACCTCCAAAAAAGAGTTAGATATTATCTAGCTCTTGAAATTGTTTTATATAATTTGAAACATTTGAGAATTTAGCTGGTAATTTTATTTTTTCAATGATATTTTCTAAACTAAAAGGGTCAAAAATAAAATCATAAATACCCAAAAAAAGAGCATCTTTTAATTCAGAAACATTTTCATTTTCTAGAATCAAAATTACTCTTATATTTCTTTCTCTTACTTTGAACATAAAGTTTTTAAAATTGTATTTATTATGTTGTACTGTAGCAATTAAAATTGTTGCATCTTTTTCATCTAGTATATAATCTGGATAATAAACTATTCTGCTATTTTCAATAGATTTATTTAAATCTCTATTTAATTGTTCATTATCTGTAAAAATTAAAATCATTCTTAAAACCTCCTAATAAAAAAAGATTCTGGATTTACAAAGTTTCCATTTTTTCTAATTTCAAAATGTGCATGAGCACCTGTTGAATAGCCTGTTGACCCAACTTTTAAAACTGGATCACCTTGTTTTACTTGTTGACCTGTTTGTACTAATATTTCAGAGCCATGTGCATATAAAGTTACAATATTATTTCCGATGGTCTATCATTACCATATTTCCATAAGCATTACTATATTTTGCTGTTGTAACAATACCATCAGCCATAGCCACAAAATTTGTTCCGATAGGTGCTCCAACATCTGTACCACTATGCAATTTATAAATACCTGTTATAGGATGTGTTCTCATACCAAAATGTGAAGTTATTGTCCAATAACCAGGAATAGGCCAAATAAACATATCCGTTGGAATTATATTTTTACTATCATTTAATATTGTATTAGTAGTATCTTCTTTTTCTTTTAACCATTCAGCATATTGTGCTTCATAATTTTCACTTGAAAGTTTTTCAGCCATTTGCATATCGTCTTCCGTTGTAAATAATGCATCTACTACAGTGGATATGGCTAAGATAATTAATAAAATAACTATTATAAAAGGTATAAAAGGTTTAATTATTTTAAAGATGATTTTTTTGAAACTATTTTTTACTTTATTCTTTGCCATCATCTTTAGGGACATTTTTTTCTCCTTTCTGCAAATCATTTAATTTGTCTAAATATTCAGTGTTTTGCATACCTTTTTTATTATTAATTAGAGATGGTTGCTTTTTATATTGATATAAATTAAAATTACCTTCCGCCATCTTGGAACCAATGTCTAAATATGCTTTTGTTCCTTTAAAACCAGTGCTAGCGACACTTTTTATTATTGATTTTGAATTGATTTTTCCATTGCTTATATTATCTTTGTTATCTATTTTTGATTTAGGTGTTGTTACAGTTTTATGGTTATTTTCTTCTGGAGGTGTCATTACATCTCTTATAGGATTTATATTTCCATTATAATCTTTTTCATCAGATAAATTTGTTACTGGATTTATAAATGATTTTGCTCTTGATATAATGCCTTTTAGTCCATTATTAGAAGTATTATCAGTTCCATTGTTAGATGATTTATTTGGAATATCAGGAGTTTTAAATTGTTCTTTAATAGCTCCTAACCCAAAACCAAGCATAGCACCTGTTCCAAGAACTCTGTTTGTTATTTGTTCATTATCAATTCCAGCAATTCTTGAAGTTAGATTTTGTAAACAATTTTGTAGTGTATCTGCCAAAGGAAGTATCATCATAGCCCATATTAAAGAGATGGCCCAGCCACCACCAGCTGGCAAAAATGCAAGATATATTAAAAATAAAAAACAATATATAAATTGCATGAAAATATTCATAATAATTTGACCAGCCCAAATACTAGCAGCAGTTACATTTTTATTTATAATCCAAAGTCCAGCAGCCACAGGTGTAAAAATAGTAAATATTATAATTGTAAATTGTCTAACTATGAATTTAATATTTAATTTTACAAATAAATATATAAACATTGCAATTACAAGGGCTGTTGAAATTGCATTTCCAGTTTTTATACTTGTTAGCATAGAGTTTCCTAATGTTGCATCAAGTGTTCCAGTATTGGCTGCTGTAACCAATAAATATACTAGACTATTATTCATATACAATAAAAATCTAATAAATAGGGGAGCAAGAGCTATTGCAACACCACCAAAACATAATCGCATCAAGTTTTCCTTTGCTTCATTTTTCTTAGCTGTATTCATACCAGCATTTATCATATTGAAAGCTAATATAAATACTGCAATTAGTATCAATGTTCCAGAAATAATACTAAAAATTTGATACCATTTCATAGTTTTGGCCCATAATTCATTAGTGAAAGGCGATAAACTATCATTTGATAGTTTATTATTAAAGATAAGTTCATCATAATCTTTAAAACCTACATTCGCTTTCTCTCCGAGTTGTAAAATCTAAAATTGTTTCAGCAAGTCCTCCAATACATTCAGCAATAATTTTTTCAAACAAAGAGCCATCTTCTTTTTTTATTTGTTCTTTTATATTGGGTGTTTCAACTCCAAAACAGATTGGAGATATAAAAAAAAGAATTGTAAGTATGATTACAAAACTTTTAAATAATTTATTCAATTTTTTCACCTCCAGCTTTAAGTAAATACAAAGGTTTCTTCATATTTTGTTATAATAAATTTTATTGCAGTAACTGTATTATTCAGGCTTATTACACATTGACCTGGAGTTGCTGCAGTAAGAAAATTTTTTGTACCTTCAGATAAGTTGAAGAAATCTACAACTTCATCAACTGATCCGGGGCTTTGCTTAAATAAATATCTTGTGGAGCATATATTTATAATAGTTTTTCCGTTCATCAGAGTTTAAAAATTCATCTATAAATTGACTTCCGAATAAACAAAGGAACATTGTATTTTCTACCCCTACGAGCGACATTTACAAGAAAATCTGCGGATTCTTGATATTTTAAAAATAACCAAGCTTCATCGCAAACTATAATTTTTTTCTTTTCTCTATTTTTTAATACATATTTTTGCCATACCCAAGTCAAGATAACAAAAGAAGAATACAATTTTGTAAATTCATCTTTAATCTCACTCATATCAAAACAAATAATATCCTCAGAAGATGTAATTTCACTTTCACAATCGAAGATTCCCAAAGAATTACCTATTAAGAACGGTATTAAAATGTCAGCTAATTCTTTGCATTTTCCACGTTGTACTAATTTTTCATGAAAATTGGTAAGAGTAGGCATTTTCTTTTCTATTTTTCCTACTACATATTTACCATTATCAAGTTTTCCGCCTTTTTTCTCATAAAGTGAATTTACATCACTTGTAATACCTCGTTCACTATATAATTGATTTACTATTATCTCTATTTCAGTATTTTCTGTTCCTGTAAGTGTTCGACCATAATTTCTGCATATTGTTGCAATTAAGGCTCTGATTTCTGCCACTTTATCAAGTATATTTAAAAATTTCTCTTTACCATTAAAGTCGGCCTCTAGTTCAAAAGGATTTATTCCTGCTGGTTTTCCTTGCTCGATTTTAATTACTTTTCCACCTAACATTTTAGTTAAATTGCTATATTCACCTTCAACGTCAATAAAAAAAGCTCCGCATCCAGTAGTAGCAATATTTCTAGCAGTTAATGTTTTTAGTGCTACACTTTTTCCACCACCACTTGTGCCACAAATAAATACATGTGGATTAGGAAGTGTAGGAGGACCGCAAAATGTATCAATGTAAACAGGTGCATTTGTATATATATTTCTGCCAATAAAGATTCCTTTATCGTGTGATAAATTAGGTGTAGAAATAGGTATCAAAGTTGCAATACCGACCAGCTACCATATTTCGCTCATAGTTTGAAATAGGGTATTCGTTGGTGGGAAGTATTGTTTTATATCCTTCTAACTGTCTAAAAGTTAGTGTTCTTATCATTGCAGTTTTTTTGTTTAATTCACTTTCTAATATTTTTGTTTTTTCGTTTAAATCTTTTAAACTTTCAGCATTTAGAGATATAAAAATTGTCGCATAAAATAATTTATCTTGATTTGTTTGTATTAGCATTCGTAAATCTTCCAAATCTTCAATTTGTTTTTCTAATTCTGGCAAATGCAATATATTGCCTTGCCTTGAATAAGTTGCATACTCACTTTGTGCTTGTACTAGTTTCTTTGTTAATTGATTTATAACATTTCCGTTGATAGATGGCTCTACTTTCACAGAGATATTTATATTTCCAATAGCAAATAAATCATCTAGCCAACTGACATAAGTTTGTTCAGGATAAATTGTCATAACAAATATTCTAGTAAATTTGTTATAACCAAGTTTTAAATAATCTACTTTTTCTTGTAACTCATCAGGAATAAGAAAATCAGAGATTTTAGGTACATTATCAAATATGTTTTTTTCTTTTTGTTTTTTGCTTTTTACCAACATATAATTTTTTTTCACCTCCTAGAAAATTACTAATATTTATACTAGAGTTCTTGTTTAATTCTTTATAAATTAAATCATAAATCTGTTTTTCATTAAGAACTTCACATATTATTTTTGCTCTTAATAAACTGTTTGTAAAAGATAGTGTTTTTCTACTTAACTCTTGTATTGCATCTTTTGAATCACCATCATAACTAATAATGGCATAATTTCTAACAATAGAAATATTTCTATTTTCCATTAAATTTTGTAAGTAATCTATTAAATGATTTTTGTATTCTTCTATTTTTTCATTTGTGTGTTTATTCTTTTTCATAAGTGAAATAACTTTTGTTGTATCTATGTATTCAGTTGTACTAAAAAATTGAACTGGATAATCTATTGAAAGAGCAGTTTGTATTAAAATATTTTCAATAGAATCCTGTTCAGAAACAGAAAGCATATTATAATCAATATTACCAAGCTTAACAATATTTGAATACCTAGTACCAATGCAAACAATATTGTCTTTTATCTTAAAGTTAAAAATATTCTCTAATTTTTTCTTACTTATTTTTTGTCCTTTAAAACTTCTTTCTGTTTTATTATTGTTTTGTCTTTTATTTTTATTTAGATAAAGAACAGTACCAACAATAAAAACAACAGTTAGTCCAAGAAAAATAAACATTATTATCATTTCAAGCACCTCTCATATATGTATTTTTTCCTACGAGTAATGTATTTTGTAGCATATAAAAATAATTTATCAAAATTTTGCTCATTTATTTTTAGGAAAGCACAAAGTAGAAAGAATGTAGCAATTATAGTAATAGTAACTATTTTTACAATAATATTTAGTGGTGTAGCCAATATACTTAAACTTGATGTAGCAAGCATTAAATATAAGACCTGTCTTAAACTCAAATATCCACCAAATATTTTTTCTTCTCTTTTAATATCAAATGGAATTTTAAATATTCTCACAAAAATCACCTAACTTCCTAGCAATGTGCCACTATTATTTGTAGCAACATTGATAATAATTCCAGCAATAATAAGTGAAGCACCTAAAATTACACCGCCACCGCATATCCAAGCAAGAGCTCCAATACTTTCAGCCCTTTTTTGTGGGTTGTTTGAATTAGCAATCATTTTTAAAGAAGCAACAACAATACTTGCAAAAATTAATACACCACCGTAAAGGCATTGCAATAGAAGTTATAACTCTTTTTATGTTGTCTGTTGCAGTTTGTACTTCGGCTGTTCCAATACTTTCAGCAAAACACTGATTACTTTTAATAAATAACAATGAAAGTATTGTTCCAATGCCTGATAATTTTGTAATGAATTTCTTTTTGTTTTTTGTAACATTCATAAAATATCATCTCCTTAATTTTTTGATAGGACATTTTAAGAAGAACACTATTTATATTAAATTTTTAAATTGAACCAAAATGTAAGGTAGAAGAAGCAAAAAAATAAGACTTAATAATAAGCCTGGAACAATTTTTAAAAATTTAGATTTAATTGTTTGTGATTTTATAATACAACCAATTATTAAAAAAATAAGTGATAATATTAGAATAACCACAAGTAAAAGTAAAGTATATTTAAAGATATAAAATAAAATTGTTGATATTATACTTTCAAAGTTAGTTATATAATTATTTAACATATTTTATAGGAGGATGTGAATATGAAAAAGATTGTAAAAAAAGTAATCCCGGTTTTGATTTCTCTAACAATGCTATTAGGAGCCTGTGGTTCAGACAAAACAGCTGAAAGCCCGAAGGAAAATCAGGATGTACAAATTCAGGAAGCTGATGCAGAGACAACAGCAGGTGAATCAAATGAGACACCTACACTGGAGGAAGTAACCACAATTACAATGCCTGTTATGATTACGATGAATCCATGTGAAGATCGTGATAAGGTACAGGAAGAATTAAATAAGAAGCTTTTGGAAAAGGGTTATCCTGTTCAGGTGAATTTCCTTTTTATTGATTTCTCGTCATGGGGACAGCAGATAGATCTTCTATTAGCAGATGGTCAGATTGATTTGTTTAATTGCTGCTTTATGGAAAGTATGAGTTCTTTGGCAGGTAAAGGTGCTATTGCTCCTTTGGATGATCTGCTTGATAAATATGGACAGGGAATTAAAGACACGCTGGGAGAATATCTGGTATGCGGTAAGATTGGTGGTGTGACTTATGGAACACCAAAGTATTCCTGCTATGGTAATGCACCTATGTTCATTATGAATAAGGAAATGCTGGATAAAGCAGGTATTTCCCGTGATGATATTACAGATCTTAATAGTTTAACGGATGCATTAAGGAAAGTTCATGAAATTTATCCTGATGTTACTATGATTTCAACGGGTGCAGGTGGTTCTTTATACGATGCATCTGGACTTGACTGGCTCGGAGGTGATAAAGCATATGCATGTCTTAAACTGGATAAAGATAATACAGAGATGAAGGTTATAAACTATTATGCAACAGATGATTTTAAAGATTTATTAGATATCACTAAAGTATGGGTAGATGAAGGATTTATTCGTAAGGATGCTATTAACTATCAGGATTCTTCCTTCTCCGCATTGCATGATCAAAGTGCATTTGGAACCTTTGCCGGATATGCAAATGAAGAAATTTGCGATAGTGTATATGCAAGTTCTATTGCATATCCTACCTGTTCCGCACAGCTTGATGAAAATGCATGGATCACAACTGGAAATGTAAGCGGTATGACATGGTGTATTCCTGCATTAAGTAAGAACCAGGAAGCAGCTATGATTTTCTTAAATGCAATGTATGTAGATCCTGATATTAGCAACATTGTCTGCAATGGTATTGAAGGTGTGCATTATGTAGTAACAGATCAGGGAAATTTAGATTATGTTGACCCTGAAACTCAAAGTGCTACAACTTCTGGCTGGCCATCGGGCATGGGATCATTCTGGCCTAATATGCTGATTGCATATCCCTGGGCTCCTGATACACAGGAAAGTTATGCTGCACAAATCCAATCTAATGAGGAATCCCTCAGTTCTCCGGCACTGGGATTTGTGTTTGATCCTACTAATGTATCTGATCAGGTTGCAGCAGTTAATAATGTTATGTCAAAATATTATAATCCGCTTATGCTGCATCAGGGAGATACGGATGAACTGCTTTCAAATATGCTTAAAGAACTCGAGCAGGCCGGGGTGAATGATATTATTACGGAAAAGCAGAAGCAGCTGGATGAATGGCTGGCTGAAAATAAGTAATAAAAACTTTTGAAATCTGCTTTTACAGGATCTGGGGTGGACATAAGCTCCACCCCATTGTATTGAAGGGAGGATGTTATTTGTGCAAGATGCAAACAATGATTATTATAATGAAGATATAGTATCTGCGGAGAGAGTCAATTTCAACAGAGAAGGTGTTACCGTTATTGATGGAGAAATCTATTCAGTAACGGAGGATGGTATACTTCGTATGGATTGTTTCTATGACCAGCAGATAAAAGAAAAGAAGCCTGCAATCATTTGGATTCATGGAGGTGGATTTACAGAGGAAGATATCAGTAGAAAATGTCGTCCTGAAAGAAGATTCCTTCATTTAGTGAAAGAAGGATATTTTCTTGCCAGTATTGACTATCGTTTGGCACAGGTGAGACCTTTCCCGGCACAGATGGAAGAATGTAAATGTGCTGTCAGATATTTGAGAAAGAATGCAGATAAATTTGGAATCGATCCGGAACGGATTGGAATTTGGGGCGAGTCCTGCGGAGGACAGATTGCAGGGCTTATGTCTGTATCGGAAGGAATTCCTGACTTTGAGGACAAGGGTGGATGTGAAGGGGTTTCCAGTGAGATTCAGGCAGCTGTTTCATGGTATGGTGCATTAGATGCACTGGAGTTCCACAATATCAGAATGGCTGTTGATCCTGACTATCCACCTAGATTTGCGGTGATTTATGGGGGATCACCAGAGAAAATGAAGGACGTGCTTAATAAAACAAATCCTATGACTTACATTAATAAGAAGCATTGTCCATTACTTGCAATGAGCAGTGATACAGATGACAGGATATCTTATACGGTAAATATTGAATTCTGTGAACAGGCAGAGAAGTATGGCAATTTCGCTAAATATGTGGTTGTTAAAAATCAGGGACATGGTTATTTTGAAGGGGAAGAGTATGATCAGACACTATATGATTTTTTCGC
>USJU01000050.1 GCA_900555085.1 uncultured Clostridium sp. | reverse complement strand
ATTTTTCAGAAATAAGTCTATCAATTTTTTCTTCTGTTGATTCTGTAATTTCTTTATTTTTCCAGACTTCTTTTTGAAATTCTTCAAAATTAGAATAATATTTATTAAATTTTTCAGAAATAAGTCTATCAATTTTTTCTTCTGTTGATTCTGTAATTTCTTTTTTTATAGATTCATATGCTTCATCACTTAAAATAACTAAATCATTTGAACCATTTTTTGTAATATAAATGGGTTCTTTTGTTTCATGACAAATTTTAGAAATTTCATTATAATTGTTTCTTAAATCAGCACATGGACGAATAACTGCCATAAGATTTACCTCCATAAAATTAATATAGACAAATTATATAAAAATTATGATATGATGTCAATACAAAAAAATTAAAAACACTCTTGCAATACAAAAAAAATTGGTATAGAATGAATTTGCCTAAAAAAGGCAATAATATAATTAATTACAAAAGATGTAAAAAATATACATCGAGATAGGAGGAATTTGTATGTCAGTTAAAGTGGCAATAAATGGATTTGGACGTATAGGACGTCTAGCTTTTAGACAAATGTTTACAGCGGAAGGGTATGAAATAGTTGCAATAAACGATTTAACAAGCCCAGATATGCTTGCACATTTATTAAAATATGATTCAGCACAAAAAAGATTTGAAAAGGCAGATACAGTAGTTGCAGGAGAAGATTCAATTACAGTTGATGGAAAAACTATAAAAATATATGCAGAAAAAGATGCAGCAAATTTACCTTGGGGTGAAATTGGTGTAGATGTTGTATTAGAATGTACAGGTTTCTATACAACAAAAGAAAAAGCACAAGCACATATTGATGCAGGAGCTAAAAAAGTTGTTATTTCAGCACCAGCTGGTAAAGACTTAAAAACAGTTGTATTTGGAGTTAACGAAAATATATTAACAGCAGATGACAAAATAATTTCAGCTGCATCTTGTACAACAAACTGTTTAGCACCAATGGCAAAAGCATTAAACGATTATGCACCAATTCAATCTGGTATAATGACAACAGTTCATGCTTATACAGGAGATCAAATGCTATTAGATGGACCACATAGAAAAGGAGATTTAAGAAGAGCAAGAGCTGCAGCAGTAAATATTGTTCCAAACTCTACAGGAGCTGCAAAAGCTATAGGTCTTGTTATTCCAGAATTAAATGGAAAATTAATTGGTTCAGCACAAAGAGTTCCAGTACCAACAGGTTCAACAACAATTTTAGTTGCAGTAGTTAAAGGAGAAAATATTACAGTAGATTCTATAAATGCTGCAATGAAATCAGAAGAAAGTGAATCTTTTGGATATACAGATGAATTATTGGTATCATCAGATGTTGTAGGAATGAGATATGGTTCTTTATTCGATAGCACACAAACAATGGTTACAGAAATAGGAAATGGTTTATATCAAGTTCAAGTAGTTGCTTGGTATGACAATGAAAATTCTTATACAAGTCAAATGGTAAGAACTATTAAATATTTTGCAGAAATTTAAAACGAATTGAAATATTTTTGCACGGTGCACCGTGCAAAAAAACTTTTAAAGAACACTTGAAATGTGTTCTTTTTTGATATACAATGGTATCGATTATTGAAAAATTGTTAATACTGTAAATAAGAGTATTTTCAGAGAAAATAGGAGGGGTTTTTCTTATGAATAAAAAAACTGTAAGAGATATTGATTTAAAAGACAAAAAGGTATTTTTAAGATGTGATTTTAATGTACCAATGGATGAAAACAAAAATATAACAGATAATAGAAGAATTGTATCTTCAATTCCTACTATAAAATATTTATTAGATAATAATTGTGCTGTTATATTAGCTTCTCATTTAGGAAGACCAAAAGGAGAAGTTAATCCAGATTTTTCACTAGCACCAGTTGCTAAAGAACTATCTAAACAATTAGGAAAAGAAGTTATAATGGCAAAAGATGTTATAGGAGAAGATGCAAAAACAAAAGCTGCTAACTTAAAAAATGGAGAAGTAATGTTATTAGAAAATGTTAGATTCCATAAAGAAGAAACAGATAATGATGAAGCGTTTGCTAAAGAATTAGCTTCAATGGCAGAAGTATATGTGAACGATGCTTTTGGTGCAGCTCATAGAGCACATGCTTCAACTGCAGGAATTGCTAAATTCTTACCAGCAGTTGCAGGATTTTTAATAGAAAAAGAACTTAAAGTTTTAGGAGATACAATAAATAATCCTAAAAGACCTTTTGTTGCCATATTAGGTGGTGCAAAGGTTTCAGATAAAATTGGTGTTATCGACAGTTTATTAGATAAAGTAGATACATTAATGGTAGGTGGAGGAATGGCATACACATTCTTCAAAGCACAAGGATATAGTGTAGGAAATTCTTTATGCGAACCAGATAAAGTCGATTTAGCTTTAGCTGCAATGAAAAAAGCAGAAGAAAAAGGAGTTAAATTTATATTACCAGTTGATACAAAAGTAGGTAAAGAATTTAAACCAGATACAGAAAGTAAAACTGTAGCTTGGACAGAAATACCAGATGATTGGGAAGGATTTGATATTGGAGAAAAAACAATAAAAATGTTTATAGAAAATCTTCAAGGAGCAAAAACTGTAATTTGGAATGGCCCAGTTGGACTTTCAGAATTTGACCAATTTGCAATAGGAACAAACTCAATAGCAAAAGCACTTGCAGAATTAGAAGATGCAACAACAATTATAGGTGGTGGAGATTCAGCAGCAGCAGTAGAAAAATCTGGACTAGCAGATAAAATGACACATATATCTACAGGTGGTGGAGCTTCATTAGAATTTTTACAAGGTAAAAAGTTACCAGGAATTGAATGTTTATTAGATAAATAATAGATAGCTAATGAATTTTTGTAAAAGGTAGGGGCACGGTGCTCCGTGCCCAAAAAATTAAAAACGGTGGAATTTATGAATAATTTTAAAAATAGAATAAGACTGAATTCTACAGAAGATGAAATCGTAAATTATTATGATAAAAATGGAAACAAAATAGGAACAGTTGAAAGAGAAGAAGGTATCGAAAAAGGCCTTCTTCTTAAAGCTGTGCAAATTTGGATAATAAATCCAGAAACAAAGCAAGTTTTAATGCAAGAAAGAAGTTATAAAAAAGTTAATGATCCAGGAATGATAGATGTAAGTGCTTCAGGCCACGTTCAAACAGGAGAAGCACCGATGCAAGCTATTATAAGAGAAGGAAAAGAAGAAATTGGTGAAAGAGCTTTTGAAAAATTAATTCCAACTATTAAAAAATTAAATGAATTTGAAATTGACTTTTCAAAGGATGGAAGAAAAGGAAAATATTTAACATATGAATATTTAGCATATTCTTGTGAAAAACTAGAAGCATATACAAAACAAGATAGCGAAGTAGAAAAATTATTTTTTATGGATTATGAAGAAGTAAAAAGAATGATAATAAATAAAGAAAAAAATTGTAGAATTCCATATAATAAAGATACAAAAAAATTATTAGAATTAATTGATAATGAACTATATGGAGAAATACAATTAACTAAGGAGGAAAAATAAGTGAGAAGAAAAGTAATTGCTGGAAACTGGAAAATGAATATGTTGCCAAACGAGGCTATGAAATTTATAGATGAACTTGCACCATATGCAGAAGATACAGAAAGTGAAGTTATTTTATGTGTGCCATATACAGATTTATTTTATAGTTTACTTGCAGCTCAAAAAACAAAAATAAAAATAGGTGCACAAAATATGCATTATAAAGAAAAAGGAGCATATACAGGAGAAGTTTCTGCACAAATGTTAAAATGTATAAATGTAGAATATGTTATAATAGGACATTCAGAAAGAAGAGAATATTTTGGAGAAACAGATGAAACTGTTAATAAAAAAATAAAAGCAGCTTTCAGAACAGGACTTAAACCAATAGTATGCGTAGGGGAAACGCTAAATCAAAAAGAAGAAGGAAAAGCAACAGAAGTAATTACAACACAAATAAGATTGGCATTAGAAGGTTTAACAAATGAACAAGTAGAACACACAATTATAGCATATGAACCAATATGGGCTATAGGAACAGGAAAAACTGCAACTGCAGAAGATGCAAATAATAGTATTAAAGAAATTCGACAAGAAATTGCAAAAAACTATGGACAAGAAACAGCAAGTAGAGTTATAATCCAATATGGTGGAAGTGTTAAAGCCGTAAATGCAAAAGAGCTATTTTCTATGAGTGATATAGATGGAGCTTTAGTTGGAGGAGCGAGCCTTAACGTAGAAGAATTCTCAAAAATTATAAATTACAATTTATAAAAAAGTAGGGGCACGGTGCTCCGTGCCCATTATTTAATATAATTAGAAAAGTTTTATTTTATGTGTAGGGGCGGACGCCTCTGTCCTCCCGTATGGATTTTTTATAAATTGTTAAAATAAAGAAAGGAAACAAAAAAATGAAAGATAAACTTACAATGCTTATGATTTTAGATGGATTTGGTATAAATGAAAGGGAAGAAGGCAATGCAGTAAAACTAGCCAATACACCTAACATAGATAAACTAATGAAAACATGTCCTGTAACAGAAATTCATACAAGTGGATTAGATGTAGGACTTCCAGATGGACAAATGGGAAATTCAGAAGTTGGTCATACAAATATAGGTGCAGGAAGAATTGTATATCAAGAATTAACAAGAATAACAAAATCTATTGAAGATGGAGATTTCTTTAGTATTCCAGAATTAGTTGGGGCAATAGAAAATTGTAAGAAAAATAATACAAAACTTCATATTTTAGGATTATTATCAGATGGTGGAGTTCATTCTCATATGAGACATTTATTTGCATTATTAGAGCTTGCAAAAAGAAAAGATTTTGAAGATGTTTATATACACTGTTTCTTGGATGGAAGAGATACACCACCAGCATCAGCAGAAAATTATATACTAAGACTAGAAGAAGTAATAAAAGAAAAAGGTGTTGGAAAAATAGCATCTATATCTGGAAGATTTTACAGTATGGATAGAGATAAAAGATGGAACAGAATACAAAAAGCATATAATGCAATGGTAAATGGAGAAGGAATAAAAGCTGCAAGCAGTATTTCCGCAATAGAAGCTTCATATCAAAAAGAAGTATTTGACGAATTTGTAGAACCAACAGTAATTTGTAATGGAGAAGAACCAATAGCAACAATATCTGAAAAAGATTCTGTAATATTCTTTAACTTTAGACCAGATAGAGCAAGAGAAATTACAAGAACATTAGTAGATAATAACTTTAATGAATTTGAAACAAAAAAATTAGATTTATATTATGTATGTTTTACACAATACGATGAAACAATGCCAAATGTAAAAATTGCATTTAAGCCAACAAAATTAGTAAACACATATGGAGAATATGTAAGTAAACATGGTTTAAAACAATTAAGAATTGCAGAAACAGAAAAATATGCACATGTTACATTTTTCTTTAATGGTGGAGAAGAAAAGCAATATGAAGGAGAAGATAGAATATTAGTACCATCACCAAAAGTAGAAACATATGATATGCAACCAGAAATGAGTGCAAATGAAGTAACAGATAAAGTTGTAGATGCAATTAATTCAAAAAAATATGATACAATAATTCTAAACTATGCAAACCCAGATATGGTAGGACATACAGGAAGTTTAGAAGCTGCAATAAAAGCAGTAGAAACAATAGATAACTGTGTTGGAAGAGTTGTAGAAGCTGTAAATGCACAAGAAGGTATTTTACTAATTACAGCTGACCATGGTAATTCTGAGCAAATGATAGATTATAAAACAGGAGAACCACATACAGCTCATACAACAAACCCAGTTCCATTAATATTAGTTGGAAAAGATGATGTTAAATTAAAATCTGGTAAACTTGCAGATTTAGCACCAACAATGCTAGATTTAATGAATTTAAGTAAACCAGAAGAAATGACAGGAGAAAGTTTATTAGTAAAATAAATGTATAATTGTAAAATACTAATGTTAAGCATTATAGAGGCACGGTATACCGTGCCCAAATGCAATTATATAATGCATTTAGGGGGATGTAATTTTGGAAACATCATTAACAATGAAAAAAATTTATATGGATATTCAAGAAAAATTGTATTATATGATACCGGAAAAATGGGATTCAATTTTTTTATATGCATCTATATTTGAGGGAATCCAAAATTTAGAAACAGGAGAAATGTTTTTTTATTATTTTCCAAAAGGAATACTAAGAAAAGAACCTGTAAATGTATACGAAATACCAAACAAATTCAATATAGAAGAAGATGAATATTTAAAATTAACAGATGATTTATATAAAAAAATAAAGAAACTAAAGGAAGAATTCGTAAAAGTAAATAAAAAAAGTTGGACCAACATTACAATATCAATTCAAAATTACAGATTTATGGTTGAGTACGATTACGAAGATTTAAAAACATGTGAATTTAATAGCTACGAAAGACATATAATATGGAGATATATCCATTTAAAAACAGGATTAAATACCTATAACAAAAAGGAAAGAAAAATAATAAATACGTATTTGGAAAAGTGCAAATATAGTGGAAAAGTAATAGATAGGTATGTAGAAGGAATATATCGAAACAGAGTTCATAATGTAATAAACTACAACAAAGAAGAAAAACAAGTAGATGAACTAAAATATGTTGAAACAAAGCCAAAAACAGAAAAACAAAAAATAGAAGGAAAGAAAACAGTAAATCAAATATTAAGATATTAATTTTGCTAGTAAAATACTAGCTTATGAAATAAATTTATATAACATTGAAAGGAGCTAATGAAAATGATTTATTCAAAAGAATTAGAAAATATGTGTGTTGTAAAAAAAGGAGTAGACCATGGACCAGCACCAATTCCAGAAGAAGGAAAATGGGTTAAAGCAAAAGAAATAAAAGATATTTCTGGATTAACACATGGTATAGGATGGTGTGCACCACAACAAGGAGCTTGTAAATTAACATTAAATGTAAAAGATGGAATAATACAAGAAGCATTAATAGAAACAGTAGGATGTTCAGGAATGACACATTCAGCTGCAATGGCAGGAGAAATTTTAACAGGAAAAACAATTTTAGAAGCATTAAATACAGACTTAGTATGTGATGCAATAAATACTGCTATGAGAGAATTATTCTTACAAATAGTATATGGAAGAACACAAACAGCTTTCTCAGAAGGAGGACTTCCAGTAGGAGCAGGACTTGAAGACCTAGGAAAAGGACATACAAGCCAAGTTGGTACAATTTATTCAAGTACATTAAAAGGACCAAGATACTTAAATCTAGCAGAAGGATATATAGTTGAAATTGGTTTAGATAAAGATGACCAAATAATAGGTTACAAATATGTTCATTTAGGGAAAATGATGGATAACATTAAAGCAGGAATAGATCCTAAAGAAGCAATAGAAAAAGCTTCTGGTACATATGGAAGATTTGATGAAGCGGTTAAGAAGATAGACCCTCGTGAAGCTTAAAAACAAATGAAAAGCAGCATCTTGCGTCGTCAAACCACATAAAAATTTTATCGATGTACAAACGTACTATCTCAAAAATTTTTATTTGTTTTCCTAGCAATATACTACTTTTGCTTTGTTTTTAATATTTGTTTTACTAATTTTTAGTAATTAAAAATGTAGGGGTCGGCGTCCCCGACGACCTGAAAAAAGTGGGGATAATAAATTTACTATTAACAGTATTGAATAGGAGGAATAAAAATGGCAGTAACATTTGAAAGTTATGAAAGAAGAATAGATCAAATTAAACCAGTAATGGAAAAATACGGAATTAAAGATTTTGAAGATGCATTAAAAATATGCACAGATAAAGGATTTAATCCATATGAAATAGTAAAAGGAGTTCAACCAATTTGTTTTGAAAATGCAGCTTGGGCATATACTCTAGGTGCAGCTATTGCAATAAAAAAAGGTTGCACAAAAGCAGCTGACGCAGCAAAAGCAATAGGAGAAGGATTACAAGCATTCTGTATACCAGGGTCAGTTGCAGATGATAGAAAAGTTGGATTAGGACATGGAAACTTAGCATCAATGCTATTATCTGAAGATACAAAATGTTTTGCATTCTTAGCAGGACATGAAAGCTTTGCAGCAGCAGAAGGAGCTATTGGTATAGCAAAATCAGCTAACAAAGTTAGAAAAGAACCATTAAGAGTAATCTTAAATGGACTTGGAAAAGATGCAGCACAAGTAATATCAAGAATAAACGGATTTACATATGTAAAAACAGACTTCGACTTCTTCACAGGAAAAGTAAATATTGTAGAAGAAATAAAATATTCAGATGGAGAAAGAAGTCAAGTAAGATGCTATGGAGCTAACGATGTTAGAGAAGGTGTAGCAATAATGTGGATGGAAGATGTTGACGTATCAATCACAGGAAACTCAACAAACCCTACAAGATTCCAACACCCAGTAGCAGGAACATACAAAAAAGAAAGAATAGAAGCAGGTAAAAAATACTTCTCAGTAGCTAGTGGTGGTGGAACAGGAAGAACATTACACCCAGACAATATGGCAGCAGGACCAGCATCATACGGAATGACAGACACAATGGGAAGAATGCACTCAGATGCACAATTTGCAGGAAGCTCATCAGTACCAGCCCACGTAGAAATGATGGGACTAATCGGAATGGGAAACAACCCTATGGTAGGAGCATCAGTTGCAGTAGCCGTTGCAGTAGAAGAAGCAATGAAATAAAAATATATTTGAGTCGTCACTTACGGCGACTCACAATTATATTGGGGTATCGCCAAGCGGTAAGGCATCGGACTCTGACTCCGACATGCGTAGGTTCGAATCCTACTACCCCAGCCAAAAAAACACTACATTGCAGTATCAAAGCAAAATGTAGTGTTTTTTATTAAAATGATTAAAATATAGAGAAGATATTTTTTGACAAAAATATAATAATAAAATATAATTATAAATGTAATGGTTATATTTTATATAAAAGGAGATTATCAAGATGGAAAAATATGATAAAAAAGGTTATGATAAAGATGGCTATAATATTAGAGGCTATAATAAAGATGGCTATAATCGAGACGGATATGATAGAAATGGCTATGATATAGACGGATTTGATAGTAGTGGATACGACGAATATGGATTTGATAAAAACGGAATACATAGAGAAACTAAAAGTAAATATGATACAAATGGATATGATAAAGATGGATTTGATTGTAATGGCTATGACGTTGATGGTTATAATATTGAGGGATATGATAAAAACGGATTTGATAAAGAGGGATGGAATAAAGATGGACTAGATAAATTTGGAAATAGTTGGGATGAATTATATCAAAAATTTTTTGAAAAGATGAAATTAATAAAAGAAGGATATAAATATTTAGATTATGAAAATAATATAAAAGTTTCTAAAAAGAGTGCAGAAACAGAATATGGATTTAAACTATATGGATGTTGTAATAAATATACTGGAACTAGGTATGATGAAAGAGGAATAGATAAACAAGGATACAATAAAAAAGGCTTTAAAGAAGATTCATTAATTCATGATAATTTATATACTAATAGAGAAACAGGAACTAAATATGATAAAAACGGATATGATATAAATGGATATGACACAAATGGATTTAATAAAAAAGGTATATATAAAGACACAGGAACAATATACAATAAATATGGATATGATGTGGATGGATATAATATAAAAGGTTGGACAAAAGAGGGCATTTATTATAAAACAGGAACAAAATATAATGAAAATGGATATGATAAAGATGGATACGACCAAAATGGATTTAACAAAGATGGGCTAAATAAAAAAGGAAAAAGTGCTCAAGAGGTTAAAGAAACAAAAGATAAACAAAGAAATAATTTTTTAGGTTTATTAGATGTAGCAGAAAAATTAGGAACTGGTGCAATATCTATGGACCAATATATGATGAGAACAAAAATGAGTATTGATGAATTGATAGAATTTGCAAAAAAACAAAATCTGAGTGCAAAAGTTATAAGAGGTCTATATGGAAAGAAAAAAGATTATGCACAATATAGTAAAAAGTTCAATCCAAAAGAATATTTAGAACACACAACTTTATTTATTAATGAACAAGAAATAAAACCAACAAAAGAAGATGTAGATAAATGTATAGAATATTTAAAAGAAAATGGAAGATATATATGTGATAAAACTGTAAGAGAAACTATACGAGATTACTATATAATAATAAGTTTTGACGGACAAAGATACATGATTTTTCCTATCTTTGCGCCTCAAATAGTGGGGGAATGTGTTATATGTAGAAGAAAATAAACCAAAGAAGATGAAAAAAATAAAACAATTAATCATATAAAAGAACTTCAAAAGCAAGAGAAAGAGTTAGATGCTCAAATTACAATAGAAAAAGAAAAGAACACACAAGAAAAAATATAATGGAGAGGAATTATGGAAGATAAAGAAAATAAATTAATTTTATTAGAAAAACAAAATATATTTGTAAAAATAAAAAATTATTTTTATAAATTATTTCATAAAGAAAATAAAAATATAAGTAT
>USJU01000049.1 GCA_900555085.1 uncultured Clostridium sp. | reverse complement strand
AGAAACAATGAATACAGATACAAGTGGAATAAATTCAGGCGAGCCTTTAAAAAGTGCAATAGAGCAAGAAGTTGTATTAGATATAACTGCAGATGATGTAAATATTGCTATAACAGATATAATAAAAGATATAAAAAAAGAAGCTAAAGAATATGTTGCTGTATATAAAGGCGAAATATGCTATGTAGCAAATGATGAATTATCTAATAATGCAAATCAAGAAAAATGGTGTAACGATTTAGGAATAAAAGTACTAAAAGTAGAAAAACAAGAAGGCATTGTAGTAAGAAATGGTAATTACGAATTAGTTGATGGAATATATGTATGTACACCAAAACTAAACGAAGGATTTATAGCTCAAAAAACAAGATATTTAGTACAAAACGAAAAGGGATATTTAACACCAAAGAATTGGGTAGATCAAAGACCAACAGACGATTGGTATAGTTATAGACAAAGCAAATGGGCAAATATAATAGTAGAAGATAATGGTACAGAAATATATTACACATGGATACCAAGATATTGTTTTACATTAGACCAAACAAACGAAAGAAGCGATGTAAAATTTATAGATTGCGAAAACAATTATAAAGACGAAAATGGAAATGTAACAACATGGGAAACTTTAAAGTCTGAAGGATACCAAATTCCAGAAGCATTTACATTCGATGGCAAAGAATTGCCAGGATATTGGATAATGAAATACACAGTAGGAGATATAAGCACGCCTTCAACAATTAATTACGAAATAAGTGTTAACAAAGGAAAACTAACAATAAAAAATATAACTTTAAACACATCTGTTACAAAAAGTAATCCAATTGCAGAATTTAAAGTAGCTGTAAACGGAAATATTGTAAAAACAATTACAAGTGAATCTGAAACAGTTACAGTAGATAGCATAAAAGCAGGAAATAATTCAATAAACATAACAGGATTAAATGCAAATGGTGAAATAGTAGGAAGTATGACAAAAGAATATCAACCAGCAGTAGTAAACAAACCAGAATTTACAGGGTTTAATCCAGAAACAACCTTCTATGTAACATATGATGATAACAATAACGAACATAGTACAGTTCCTATAACACAAGCAATGCCAGAAAATTGGTATGAATATGGAGAAAGTAGATGGGCAAATATAGTAACAAGAAATAATGGCCTAGAAACATATTACACATGGATACCAAGATATTGCTTCTCATTAGACCAAACAAACGAAAGAAGTAATGTAAGATTTTTAAGTGGTACTTCAAAAGATATTCCAGCAGGATACCAAATACCAGAAGCATTTACGTTTGATGGGAAAGAACTAACAGGATATTGGATAATGAAGTATACAGTAGGAGATGAAGCTGCGCCAACGTTTGATACAGAAGTTGCAGCAACAAGCAGTAGTATAAAAACAAAAGGAATAACAGGAACATTAAAAGCAGATGGACAAACATATAGATACTACTTAAATGGAGAATATAAAGGCGAAAAAACAAGTGCAAACGACTGGTTTGAATACACAGGATTAAGTAGCAATACTCTGTATACGGTGTTAGTTGAAGTAAGAAATGCATCTGACCAATATGTAGGAACAATAGTAAAACAAATAAAAACAATAGATGCCAATAAACCAGAATTAACAGGATTTATTGAAGATTGCACATATTACGTAGTATACGACGAAAGTGGAAAAGAAAATGTAGGAGACAAAATAAAAAGCGACGGAAGTAATGCACCAAAAAATTGGTATGATTACAGTAATAGTAAATGGGCTAATATAGTTGTAAAAGCAAATGGTAAAGAAATATACTATACTTGGATACCAAGATATGAATTTAGAATAACAAGTAGTCAACAAGCACAACCAAGCTCAGCTAGAACAGATGTTAGATTCTTACAAGGAGAAACAACAGAGCATAGCGAAGGATACCAAATACCAGAGGCATTTACATTCGATGGAAAAGAACTAACAGGATATTGGATTATGAAATACACAGTGGGAGAATAGAAACAAAGTTCTAAAAAATATTCCTTTGCATATATTTTATAAGATATATATATGCAAAGGAGAAATATAATGTTAGTTATAAAATTTAAAGATATAATAAAATATCTAGCTTGTATAATACTGATTATTTCAGTGTTTATATTAATTGCTAGATATTTTTTAAATTTAAATAAAGATAAAAAATTTATAAATAAAACAGCCTTAACAGAGTGTTTAGGTTCTGTAATTCCAGAAGTTTCCAAAACGGATGAAAAAGAGGAAAAAGAAAAAGCGAAAACGAGTGAAATAACAAAAATATTAGAAATGGAATTAGGTTATATAAAATTAAAAAAAGAAGATAATATCCAAGCAGAAACACCTACAAGTGACAAGAAGCTTGAAGAAGCACAAACAGGAGTAAGCACAGAGGTTGTAGATAGTGGAATAGAAAATAAATTTACAAATACATATGGAAGTGTACAAATAAAAAATGGAACAAAATACGATTTAACAGAAGATATTTTAACACCAAATTTTGAGTTAACAAATAAAAAAGACATTATAATATATCATACACATACTTGTGAAAGCTATACTCCAACAGAAAATTATAATTACGAACAAACAGGCACTTATAGAACAACAGATTTAAACTTTACAGTTGCAAGAGTTGGAGACGAATTAACTAATTATCTTACAAATTATGGATATAACGTAGTACACGACAAAACATATCACGATTATCCTGCATATACAGGTTCATATGGACGTTCTATGAATACAATTACAAATATAATAAATAATGGAACAAATGCACAAATGATAATAGACTTACACAGAGATGCTGTAGGAGCAAATAGTAATTATGCTCCAAAAGTAAAAATTGGAGAAGAATATGCAGCACAGCTAATGTTTGTAATAGGAACAGATGGAGGAGGAATGGAACATCCAAACTGGCAACGAAATCTAAAATTTGCAGTAGCAGTTCAACAAAAAGCAAATGAAATGTATCCAGGACTTTTTAAGCCAATAATTCTAAGAAATTCAAGGTATAATCAAAACGTATCAGATGCAGCAACAATAATAGAAGTAGGAGCAACAGGAAACACAATGGAAGAATGTTTAACAAGTATGAAATACCTATCGAAAGTATTTAGCGAAATTGCAAAATAATCACTTGACAATAAGAATAAGTAAATATAAAATGTGGTAAGAAAAGTAAGGGAGTAATAAAATGGAAGAAACAAATGAGGAAGAACAAAAAATGTATGCAAGAGCATGTACAGAAGTGCTAGAAATATTAAAAGATGCTCCACCAGAGGATATGGCAAAAATTCCTAAGGAATTAATGGAAGCCTTGGAGAATAAAAAAGATAAAGATTATAAATTTGAAACAAATTCGTATATGTCTTTTGAAAATGAAGATATTAGTGAAACAGCAAGAGCAATGTTAATGGGTATTTTTAGAGAATATATAATGAAACCACAAGAAGATAAAACAAAACAAGAATTTGAAGAAGATGTTGAGCTAGAAGAAAATACAGAAAACAATATTGAAGAAATAGTTCATCAAAATAAAGACCAAGAACAGGAAGAACAACTTGCTTTAGTTGAAGTGAAAAAAGAGAGCTTGTATAGAAAAATTATAAATTTCTTTAAAAAATTATTTCATGTAAAACAAAAAGAAGACAAGCTAGAAAATGTTGATGAATAAATATATAACATAAGGAAAATATAAAAAAGAAAGGATGAAAAAAATGGAAGATTGTTTATTTTGCAAAATAGCAAAAAAAGAAATACCAGCAGATATTGTATATGAAGATGAAGAAATATTAGCGTTTAAAGATATACAGCCAGCTGCACCTATTCATATTTTAGTTATACCAAAAAAACATATTGAATGTGTTAATGATATAAAAACAGAAGATGAAGTACTAGTTGGAAAAATATTTACAAAAATAAAAGAAATAGCAAAAACTCAAGGAATAGACAAAACAGGATATAGAGTAATTACAAATTGCGGAAAAGATGCAGGACAAGAAGTAATGCATTTACATTTTCACCTACTTGCAGGTAAAAAATTAGGTGAAAAAATAGTTGGATAATTTAATATAATAATTATTAATATGTAGGGGCACGGTGCTCCGTGCCCATTAAATAAAATACAAAGGAGTGATAATTATGCCACTAGTAACAACAAAAGAAATGTTTGAAAAATCAATGAAAGAAGGATTTGCAATAGGTGCATTTAACGTAAACAACATGGAAATAATACAAGGAATAGTAGATGCTGCTGCAGAAGAAAATTCACCAGTAATATTACAAGCATCATCAAGTGCTATAAAATATGCAAGAATAGGATACCTTAAAAAAATGGTAGAAGCAGCACTTGAAGAACACGATATTCCAGTAGTATTACACTTAGACCATGGACCAGATTATGAAACATGTAAAATGTGTATAGATAATGGATTTACATCAGTAATGATAGATGGATCAAAATACGATTTTGAAGAAAACGTAGCATTAACAAAGAAAGTAGTTGAATATGCACACATGAAAGGTGTTGTAGTTGAAGCTGAACTTGGAAAATTAGCAGGAATTGAAGACGATGTAAATGTTGCAGCAGATGATGCAATGTATACAGACCCTGCTCAAGCAGAAGAATTTGTTAGAAGAACAGGTTGCGACTCTTTAGCAATAGCAATAGGAACAAGCCATGGAGCATACAAATTTAAAGGAGATGCAAGACTTAGATTTGACATATTAAAAGAAGTAAAGACACGAATACCAAATACACCAATAGTATTACATGGAGCATCAACAGTAATTCCAGAATTAGTAGAAAAATGTAATAAATACGGAGGAGAAATACCAGGAGCAAAAGGAGTTCCAGATGTAATATTACACCAAGCAAGTAAATCTGGAGTATCAAAAATAAATGTAGACACAGACTTACGTTTAGCAATGACATCAGAAATAAGAAAAGTTCTTGTAGAAGAACCATCAGTATTTGATCCAAGAAAATATTTAACACCAGCAAGAGAATCTGTAAAGAAAACAGTACAACACAAAATAAGAGATGTATTTGGATCATCAAACAAAGCATAAATAAAAATAATAATCAATGTCAAATGTTGTAGGGGTCGGCGTCCTCGACGACCCGTAAATAATAAAATAATAAAATAATAAAAATAACAAAATCAAAAAAACAAGAATAACAAACAAAACAAGAGAAAAAATACAAAAACAAAAATAAACAACAAAAATCAAGAAAATAAGAACATTGAACAAACAAAAAGCATATGATAATATACAGATAGTTAATTAAATAAGTAAATAAATTTCCCTGCATAGTACGTGTAGACCTGAATTTTTAGAACCAACAAGTTTAAAACGGGAATCTGCCTTTAATTGTGGCGTGTAAGCTTGCATTTATGTAAGAAACCCATTAGCAATTAACAAGATACCCACCTACGAGAGTAGGTCCTTAAAAATTCTTTAACATCTTACGGCTAAGGCGGGGTTTTTTATTGGGGTCAGACCCCCAACCGACAATTTGTCGAATAGAGGGACAGGTCTAGACAGATATTCACATAAAATTTACATTTATTTTGTTGCAAAAAGGCATTGTTTTTATTATAATAATACAATGTCTTTTAATATTAATAAAAACAATTAAGGAGAGTGAAATATGCTAAAAGTACTAAAAAATTTAAAACAATCGTGGGTTAAGGTTCTTGTGATTGTAGCTTTACTATGCTTACAAGCAGCTTGCGATTTGGAACTCCCAAATTATACTTCGAAAATAGTAAATGTTGGTATACAAGCAGGTGGAATTGAAGAAAAGATTCCAAGTGTATTATCAAAAGAAGATTATGATAATTTATTGTTATTTAGTAATGACGAAAATGTAATAATAGATAGCTATACATTAGAAAAGTCTTCAAATAATACATACAATGTAGAAAAATACATTAATGAAGAACAAGAAGTTTATGTTTTGAAGAATTTAAGTGAAGATGAAGAAAATAAACTTAAAGAAGCTATTACAAATCCTGTAATAGAAATTTCTACATTGAAAGATGAGGAAACAGCAAACAAAATAAAAGAGCAAATGCTTGCAAATGTTCCAGAACAACAAAAGGCTATGGTAGAAAGTCAAGATATAATAACTCTATTAAAACAAATGCCTAAAGAAAATCTAAATAAAATGTTAGAAGAATATACTTCAGAAATTACTAAAATGCCAGATTCTATAAAAGAACAAGCAGTTACAAGTGGAATAAAGAAATTATATAAATCTGCAGGTGTTGATACAGACAAATTACAAAATAATTATATTTTAATTGCAGGACTAAAAATGCTAGGTGTTGCTTCTATTACAATGATTTCAGCAGTTAGTATAATGCTTTTATCTGCACAAGTATCTGCAAAACTTGGAAAAATCTTAAGAGAAAAAGTTTTCTCAAAAGTATTAACCTTTTCAAGAGCTGAATTAAATGAATTTTCAACAGCTTCTTTAATTACAAGAAGTACAAACGATATTCAACAAATTCAACAACTAATGGGCATGTTGTTTAGAGTATTGGTATATGCACCAATTATTGCTGTAGGTGGATTAATAAAAGTATTCAACACAGATGGTTCTATGGTATGGGTTATTGGAGTAACTGTTCTAGCAATATTATTTGTTGTAGCAATATTATTTGGATTAGCAATGCCAAAATTTAAAAAACTACAAAGTTTAATAGATAAACTAAATCAAGTATCAAGAGAAATTTTAACAGGACTTTCAGTTATAAGAGCATTTAATAAAGAAAAAACTGAGGAAAAACGTTTTGATGATGCAAACTCAATTCTAATGAAAGTAAATATATTTGTAAATAGAACAATGTCAATGATGATGCCATTAATGATGGTAATTATGAATGCAGCCTCTGTACTTGTTATATGGGTAGGAGCAAAAGGTGTAGACAACGGAACAATGCAAGTTGGAGATATAATGGCATTTATACAATATATGATGCAAATTGTAATGAGCTTTTTAATGATATCTGCAATGTCTATAATGATACCAAGAGCTTCTGTTTCAGCTAACAGAATTAATGAGGTATTAGAAAAGAAACCAAGTATAGCAGATAAAAAAGAAACTAAAAAACTAAATCCAAGCAAAAAAGGATTAGTAGAATTTAAAGATGTATCTTTCAGATACCCAGATGCAGATACAGAAATTCTAGAGGATATATCATTTACTGCTAAGCCAGGAGAAACTACTGCAATAATAGGTAGTACAGGTAGTGGTAAGTCTACAATAGTAAATCTAATTCCAAGATTTTACGATGTTACAGAAGGAGAGCTTTTAATAGATGGAGTAAATGTAAAAGATTTATCTCAAAAAGATTTAAGAGATATAATAGGATTTGTGCCACAAAAAGGAATGTTATTCTCTGGAACAATAGAATCTAATATTAAATATTCAGATGATAATATGAGTGATGAACAAATGAAAACTGCTGCTCAAATAGCACAAGCAACAGAATTTATAGAAGGAAAAGATAAAAAATACAATTCAGAAATAGCACAAGGTGGAGGAAATGTATCAGGAGGTCAAAAACAAAGACTTTCTATTGCAAGAGCCATAGCTAAAAATCCAGAAATATTTGTATTTGATGATAGCTTTTCAGCATTAGACTTTAAAACAGATAAAACTCTAAGAGAAGCTTTAAGTGAAAAAACAAAGGATAAAACTGTAATAATAGTTGCACAAAGAATAAGTACAATTTTAAATGCAGATCAAATTATAGTATTAGAAGAAGGAAAAGTTGTAGGAAAAGGAACACATGAAGAGCTTATGAAAACTAGCGAAGTATATAAACAAATTGCACTTTCTCAACTTTCAGAAAAAGAGCTAGGAGGTGAAGCATAAATGCCAGGACCAATGGGAGGTGGGCCAGGAGGACACCGCACTACAGCTAAAGCAAAAGATTTTAAAGGAACTACAAAAAAACTAATAAAAGGATATTTAGGAAAATACAAAATAAAATTATTAATAGTAGCAATATTTGCTATTGCAAGTACAATATTTACAATAGTTGGACCAAAAGTTCTTGGTAATGCTACAACCGAAATTTATAATGGAATTATAAGTAAAATTTCCGGAGGAAGGGGAATAGACTTTGAAAAACTAGCAAAAATTTTATTAACAGTATTAAGTTTATATATAATAAGTGGAGTATGTTCATTTATTCAAGGATATACAATGTCTGGAGTATCTCAAAAAGTTGCTTATAAATTAAGACAAGATTTATCTATAAAAATAAACAAATTACCTATGAAATATTTTGACAAAAAAACAAACGGAGAGGTTTTATCTATAATTACAAATGATATAGATATGCTAGGAATGAACTTAAGCCAAAGCATTACGCAAATAATAACTTCAGTTTGTACAATAATAGGAATTTTAGCAATGATGTTTTCTATTAATGTAACTATGACATTAATATCATTATTAATACTTCCAATAGCCTCAATAATAGTTTCAGTAATTGCTAAAAAATCACAAAAATACTTTAAAAAACAACAAGAATACTTAGGACACGTTAATGGTCAAGTTGAAGAAATTTACAGTGGACTAACAGTTGTAAAAGCTTTTAATGGAGAACAAAAGTCAATAAATAATTTTAAAGTAGCAAATGAAGAACTTGCAAAATCTGGATGGAAATCTCAATTTTTATCTGGTTTAATGTATCCATTAATGAACTTTTTGGGGAATTTAGGCTATGTTGCAGTTGCAATAACAGGAGGATATTTTGCAATACAAGGTAAAATATCTGTTGGAGATATACAAAGTTTTATAAGTTACAATAAACAATTCACACAGCCAATAGCTCAAATAGCTCAAATTTCAGGACAAATACAAACAATGATAGCTGCAGCAGAAAGAGTATTTGAATTCTTAGAAGAAGAAAACGGCAACCCTTTTCGCCTGTGTATCCGTCTTCTGAAAGACTGGATAAAAACAGGAAGTGAGCGTATTACATTCCAGATCCACAGAAACCTTCTGGCAGACCTAAGCGTAACAGGACAGAACCAGATGTTTGGGATCCGTGGTTTTCTGATGAAAGACGAACTTTATAAATCCTTCGTAGAAGAATTGTACAACCGCTTAGACAAAGACCGCTACCCGACCACAATAGAAACATTGTGCTACATAGTAGACATGGCAATTATGATCCTGATCAAATCCATGGCAATGTATTACCAAAATCCTTCCGAAAAAGAAACCATCATCCAGGTATTAACAGAAGAAATGACGATCCTGGAAAGAGGAATGTGTACCCAGACTTCACAGCAGTCATAAACGAAATGAGGAGACTTAGCAATGAAAAATATCACAAAAAAAATCACACGGATATCCACTGTACTTACAGCATCCATTCTGTCAGCAGCCCTTCCACTTACAGCTCTGGCAGCCCAGAACAGCCCGGATGATAATACCTATCAGCCAAAAGACGTTCAGACAGTAGACTACAAAAAAAGTTTAACTCCGGAATTTGCCTATTCCGCAGAAAAATGGGCAACCCTTCGTGACAACATCATGGAATACGGCGAATTAGCAGACCTGATCCACGAATACAACCCAACCGTTTTAAGCAACCGTTCCACTTACAAAGACCAGAAAAACAAAAACTTAAATGACATCTATGACGACTATATGAAAGACATTGATGACATCTGGGATCAGGCTGACAACGCAGACAACGATGTAACCTGGGCTTCCCTGCGTTACTCCGCAGGCCTTTTAACCAAACAGGCAGACAATAACTACGAAGACGCGGAAATGGAAAAGATCCAGTATGACCAGCAGGAAGCAAAACTGGTATACCAGGCACAGGAAATGATGGTTTCCTTAGAGCAGTCCGCATATAACCTGGAAAACTTACAGAGTACCAGAGATCTTCTGCAGCAGCAGTACGAAGCAACCCAGGCTCAGATGTCCGTAGGAATGGCAACCCAGACCGATGTCCTTACAGCTTTAAAGAGTGTACAGGATCAGGATACAGCCATTTTAACAGCAAAAAAGAGCCAGGAAAATGTACACAGAAATCTGTGCCTTATGTTAGGCTGGAGCGCAGATGCACAGCCTGAGATCAAAGAAGTGCCTCAGCCAGACTTATCCCGCATCGACACCTTAGATCCAAATGCAGATGCACAGACAGCTATTGATAATAACTACGATGTAAAATATTATACCAAAAAAGCAGGCAACTTAACAAGCCAGGATCTGATCGAGTCCAACCAGGCAGCTATTGTAAATGCAAAAGATACAGCCATCCGTTCCTTAAAAACACAGTACAACACCGTACTTACTACAAGAGACTCCTTAAATGCAGCTAAAGCACAGCTGCAGGTAGCAGAAGCAAATTTAAACCTTGCCCAGGCAAACCTTGCAGTAGGAAGCCAGACCAAACTGCAGTACCAGAGTACATTAAACACCTATACATCAGCCAAAAACGATGTAAACACCAAAGAATTACAGCTTCTCCTCGCATTAGAGGCCTATGACTGGAATGTAAAAGGACTTACCACCTCAAATTAATAGATGCACTCCCGGAGGCTTTCTCGCAAGATCAAATACAAAAAGACTTCGAGAGTACATAGAGAGAAAGGACAAAAAAGATGAAAAAAAATCATTTA
>USJU01000048.1 GCA_900555085.1 uncultured Clostridium sp. | reverse complement strand
AGGGCGCGTTTTGCGAGAGGCTCGTTTGAATTTCTATTAGAAGCTATAACGAGTGTATTGAGCCGAGAAATATTTATTTTTTTACTATTTTTCAGATTATAACAATTATTTATTTTATTATTTCTTCTTTAAAACTTTCGCCATATTTTAATTGTTCTAAATCACACATATCTAATATTGTTGAGGCTATGTCTGCATATGTTTTTCGTGTTCCTAAATTTATATTTTGTTTTAGATTCTTTCCATATACTAATATTGGTACATATTCTCTCGAGTGGTCTGTGCTTGGTGTTGCTGGGTCGTTTCCATGGTCTGCTGTTATTATTAATATATCTTCTTGCTTCATGTTTTCCATTATTTCTGGTAATTTACTATCAAAATATTCTAATGCTTTTGCATATCCTTCTACATTGTTTCTGTGTCCATAAAGCATATCAAAGTCTACTAAATTTGTATATATTAATTTATATTCGTTGTCTTCTTTTATTGCTTCTATTGTTTTTTCTATTCCATCTACATTTCCTTGTGTATGAATACTTTTTTCTATTCCTCTTCCTGAGAATAAATCATTTATTTTCCCTATTGCTAATACTTTTTTGTTGTTTTCTTTTAATACATCTAACATTGTTCTTCCAAAGGTTTCCGTTTCAAAGTCTTTTCTATTATATGTTCTTGTGAAGTTTTCTGCTTTATCTCCAACAAATGGTCTTGCTATAACTGTTCCAACATTATATTTTGGATTATTTAACATTTCTCTTGCTATTTTGCATATTTCATATAGTTTTTTAACAGGAATTATATCTTCATGTGCAGCTATTTGAAAAACACTATCTGCAGAAGTATACACTATTGGATACCCTGTTTTCATATGTTCTTCTCCATATTTTTTTAATAAATCTGTTCCAGAACCTACTCCATTATATAAAGTTCCTTGTAATCCTGTTTTTTGTTTAAATTCTTCTATCATTTCTTCTGGGAATCCATTTGGATATGTTGCAAATGCAACTTTGTTTACATATCCACTCATTTCCCAATGTCCTACTGGGCTATTTTTTCCAGCTGCTTTTTCTTGTGCTTTTCCATAACAACCTATTACATTTTCTTCTTTATTTTCTAGATTTATACCATCTATATTGAATATTCCTAGCTTTTTCATATTTGGTAACTCTAAGTATGTTTGTTCATAAATATGCTGAAGAGTTGCACTTCCACAGTCTCCATATTTGTCTGCATCTGGAGCTTCTCCAGCTCCAAATCCATCTAATACCATTATAATAAATCTATTATTCATAATTTGTCCTCCTTAGTTTTTAGATATGTCGTATTCATATACATTTATAGTTTTTACTTTATTATATAAACCTTCTTGTTCATTTAATTTTATTGTTTCTTTATTTACAAGTTCTAATTCATAACCATTTAAATCTACTAACGCTTTGTCTGTTACGTCCATTCCTAATGGCAAAGTTTCGTTATTATTATTGTAATAAACTATATTAGTTAAATATACAATATTATCCATTTCTTTTATATTTATTTTATATAAATTTAGCTTATCTTCTTGATTTTTTTCTATTGTATTTTCTATGTTTATATTAAAAATTTCAAAATTCTTTTCTTCTAATTTTTGCTCTGTAACCTTATATATTGGCATACTTACACTTGCTGTATTTGTTTCTAAAGCTTTTTGTATTTCTTCTATATACTTTTTAAGAGTTTGTATATATTCTTCTGGCTTTGTATTTTTATTAAGGTCTAATATTTTAAATTTATTTCTTTCTGTTTCTCTATGTTTTTTACCATTTAAATATTTTATTTTTGTATGGTCTTCTGATAGCCCTCCAAAAATATCAAATTCTTCTTTTTCAAACAGTTCTTGATTTTTATTCGCTTCCTCTTGTAGCATTTCTAATTTTATTTTTATTATTGCTTCATCTTTTTTACTTATTTTTTTATCTTTGCCTACATATGCCTTTATTATATTTATTTGCTCTAATATATTTGTTTGAGTAAGAAATATTGCATCGCATTGTTCTTTTGTTAATTTTTTTCTTTGATTACTATCTGTTCTTATTGAAAATTCCTCAAAGTCTGTTTCAATTTTAAAAGTTTTTTCTATTCTCATATTTTCTGATTCTTCCGCTTCTCCTGTGCCTTCTGCTAATGCTTGTTTTTCATCTTTATTTGTAAACTTCCAAAATTCAAATATACTTTTGTTGTGCTTATCTATTTCCTCGATATATAAAATAGCATTTTTTATTTTTCTTTCCATCATGCTAATTTTTTCATCTAATGCTTCTATATCTAGTTTTAAATTTTTATATTCTAAGTCAATTTCATTATATCTTTTATTTATATTTATTAAATCCTCTATGTTGTAATATTGCTTTTCTTCTACATTATAGGTTTCTTTTTCAATATTTGTTTTTTCTGTTTTCTCTTCTTCTTTGTTTATTTGTTTTACCATTTTTTTATGTTTGAAGAAATATTTTATTTTTCCAAAAAAGCTTTTTTTACATTCTAAATACAATGTAATTTCTTTTTCCTTTTGAAAATATTCTTTTTCTTTTTGTTTTGATATTTTTTTCTTTTCTTCTATTTCTTCTTTAGCATTGTTTACTTCAGTTGTTATTTGTTCTAGTTCTTTTGTTGTATTATCATACTCTTTTTTTATAAATTCTGGTAAATCCTCATAGTTTATTTTCTTGTCATCATAATATAAATCTAAACTTCCGTATCTATCTATTTTAGGTATAAATTTGTATTTATGTGGCAATTCGCTTTGCAATATGAATAATGCTTTTATATATTTATAAAATTTTATTGCATCTTCTTTTGTTTTTAGTGTAATTTTATAATCACTTGTTAAGTTATCATATACAAATGTTTTTCCTATTATTTGAATTGTTGGTACATCTTTTTTATCAAATACTTCATAAATATTAGGCCAATCTCCTGCAAATAACCACATACTATTTTCTATATCTGCTATTTCTGTTTTTTTCAAATATACACCTGTATACTCCATAAAACATATTGGTACAAATATTTTACTTGCTCTGTTTCTTTTATTGGCTTCTATTTGTTTTTTTAGTAAATAAAACAAACTTGAATAATTTGAATCTTCAAGAGGTACTAGCATAAAGTATTTTTTATATGCTTCTGAATAGTATATTTCCCATAAAAAATTATTTTCGTATTCTACTTTAAATGGTATTTTTTTGTTTATAGCTTTTTGAATTTCATCTATTTTTTCAATATCTTGTATTTCGACTTTATTTAGCATTTGCAAAAATTCTGCCTGCAAAGGAATGTCTTCTTCTTCCTTTGGTTCTAAATAATTAATTATTCTCTTTGCTTGTTTTTGCTTTTCCATTATTGGATCTAATCTATTTTTAGGTGTTATTAATATTTGTATATCTCTTACATCTATAAATTTGTATACTTTATATTTTTTAAATTCATTTTCGTGTATAGTTTTAAATTCTAATTGTTCATTTTTTCTTAAAAATTCTGGTATTTCTTCTAAATTTAAACCTATGTAATTTAATTTTTCTTTTACCATATTTAATTTATCGCTAGTCTCTTTTGTCATTTTTTCCTCCATTTTAATTTTGTGTTGTTGATGAATTTTGTTCTGTTATTCCTTCTCCTGTATGTGGATATTTATGTGCATATATTGAATCCGCCGTAAATAACATTGTTAAAATTAGGCATATTGTTATTTTTACTTTGTTTGTTAATTTTTGGAACATTTTCTCTAAGAATGGTGCTACAAAGTATACACATATACAACTTCCAAATCCAAAGAATAATGCACATTCTAAACATATTCTTCCATTTAAGTTCATAAATATTCCTGTGTAGTCCCAATATCTTGTTCCTTGTGTTACTTCTATATACCATGAGGTTACATATTCAATAATTGAACATACCACCATATTTACATTAAATGTTAAAAGTGGATTTTTTAGCATTTTCTTCACACAATTAAATTTTGTTAATAAAATTATTAATGTACAACCGGTTCCATATATTGGTAGCCATGGACCATAAAGTGTTCCTCTATTTACAAAAATTCCATCTTCAAATAAGAATAATCCTACTTCCCATAACCATCCTACAAATGAGAATGTGAAGAAAAATAGTATTATGGATGTTAATTCGTAATTTTTGTTATAATCAATTTTTAATTTTTTTGTTTCTTCACAAGGATATTTTGAATGTTCGTTAATTTCAAATAATAAATCATCATTTAATAACTCATAATTTACTTTTTTATTTTCTTTATATTCTTTTCTTAATTCTGCATATAACTCAGAATATGTTGCTTTTACATATGGATTTACATATATTCCAACAAGTCCAAAAGTTATATATTGTAAAATATGCCATCCTATAAAAGATAAATCTAAATAAAATGCTTTTAATTTGTTCCCATTCATCATATTTCTAGAAAGTGTTATTGCTTTATTTGGTTTTATTTTTGGATTTTCCGCTACTATAAATGGAACCATTTTATATGAATAGTATTTTATAATTCCTCCTATTATAGTAAAATTCCACAAATCTTTGTATATATTTCTTACGAGTATTGTTTTTACACTTCCCCAATATCTCTCTTTTTTGAAAGCATACAATAGTCTTTTTATTTTTGTTTTATTATAATTTTTACTCTCTAAAAACATTCTACTTTCCCCTACCATTATAGGGTTTGTTATAAATATTTTTATTACAAAACCACCTATTGCTATTGCCATTGTTAAAAATTCTGCCATTTTTAATTTAGTTGTATAGTCTGTTACAGAATCTACTAATTTTTGAAGTTGAGTTTGTCCTTTTGTTAGTATTTCAAAAGCCTCAAAAAATACTCCTTTTGTAACATTGTGTTTTTGGTTAAAGTCTGTTATGTTTGCATTTATAGTTCCAAATAAAGATTGATTTATAATTTGGTCAAAATATTTATTTACTAATACTTCATCATTTTCTTTATCGAAAAATTCTATTTGTTCTCCTTTTTCTTGTCCTTTTATAAATGATTCTAATGTTTTTAAATTTGAAAAACCATCTTTAGAAATTCTATACTCTCCAAATACAAAAGTCATTATTATTCCTACAAAAAGCAATGTCCACACATTATTCTTAATAGTTTTTCTTGCTTGTTTTTTTACTTCATTTATCTTCCACATATTAACCCCTTTTAAATATTTTTTTATATTCTATCATATAAATTCAAAATTCTACAATATTTTTACAAAATAAATTTATTTTCAAAAAAGTATTGACATTATTTATTTAACATATTATAATAGCAAATGTCGAAAGACAAAATACCAGTTCATATAGCAAATGCAGATGTGGCGGAACTGGTAGACGCACAGGACTTAAAATCCTGCGGTTGAATAAACCGTGCCGGTTCGATTCCGGCCATCTGCACCAATGGCGTATCTGTTCGAACTAATAAAACAGATAGATACAAAAATCAATCAGAAAATAAAATCTGATTGATTTTTTGTTGCCTAAAAACAATATAAAAATCATCCAAATGAAAGGATGGTGTTAAAATTGAAAATAATTAAACAAGAATTACAATTTGAAGAATGTCTAAAACAGAGACTTGAATTTATATGTGAATTTGCTAAAGTTACTCCTACTTTTATAAATGGCAGTATTAGGAAACTAGAGAAAACAAATCTTACATATATTGAACCACATAGAGTGGTAATTAAAAACATTACTTTATTAGTTTTCAATTATTCAAATGATGTGTATATTTCTAATTTAACGAAAAAAATTAAATTATCAGAATTAGAAGAATATTTAAAAAATATATAATTGTTAAAAATTGACATTTCTTGAAATCGTGATATAATATAGCCAATTAATTGCATATAGCTGTTCGTCAAAAGCTATATGTCTACGAGCACTTTGAAAAATTTATATTATATTACAATTATATTGTATTTTGTTAAACGGATTTAAGAGATGTCAAAAGTACTCGTATTGTACTTTGATGTCTCTTTTTTGTTAGATTGGAGGTTTGAAAATTGAAAGATGAAAAGAAAAAATGTGGCTTATATATGAGAGTATCAACAGAGGATCAAGCAAGAGAAGGCTTTAGTCTTCCGGAACAAAAAGAAAGATTAGAATCTTTTTGTAAATTTAAAGGTTATGAAATAATAGATTATTATCAAGATGCTGGAATTAGTGCTAAGACTGGTAATCATAGACCAGAATTTGAGAGACTAAAAGATGATATAAAAGCTAAAAAGATAAATACTATTGTTGCTTTAAAGTTAGATAGAATAACAAGAAGTATTTATGATTGGGAAAATTTAATGACATTTCTAGATGAAAACGATGCTTATTTGGATTGTGTAAATGATGAAATAAATACAACTAGTGCAAACGGTAAAATGATTTCAAGGTTATTAATGAGTGTTAGTCAAAATGAAATTGAAAGAACAAGTGAAAGAACTAAAGTAGGTTTAGCAGGTGCAATTAAATGTGGTCATATTCCTCACATTGCCCCATTAGGCTATAAGCACGAAGATAAAAGATTGGTAATAGATTATTCTACTAAAGATATTGTAGTGAGAATTTTTGACTTATATTATAATGGCTACTCTTATCAAAAAATAAGTAATCTATTCAATGAAGAAAAAGTATTAGGAAAAGATAATTGGAGAGATTCAACTATTGTTACTATTCTTGAAAATGAGATATATAAAGGCGATTTCGTTCACGGAAAAAGAACAAAGAACCCTACTTATTATGAAGATGTAGTTGAACCAATTATTTCAAAAGAAATGTGGGCTGATTGCCAATTGCAGAAAAAGAAAAATTCAAGAAGTTATCAAAGAACATTGACATATTTATATTTACAAAAACTAAAATGTCCTAAATGTAATCGTATTTTAGGTGGTAAAGCTACTACAAAGAAAAATGGTAAGACATACTTTTATTATTATTGTAATGATTGTAAAGTCCAATTTAAAGAAAGTTTAATAAATGAGTATTTTGAGCAATTTATAGATGAACTAACCGAATATGACTCTGTTGTAAATCAATTCTTCTTGCCTATGATAAAGCAAAAATTTGATGAGCCTAAAGAGCAATTAGAAAAAGAAATAAATAATCAGAGAAATAAGCTTGAAAGAATTAAAAAAGCATATATTAATGGTGTTTTTGAATTAAAAGAATATAACGAAGAAAAGAAAATTATTGAAAAAGCGATTACAGAACTAGAAACTAAACTAGATACTACTGATAGTGTAGAAGAATTAAGATTTACACCAAGAGATATTCTACTAAAAAGAGATATTGATTTTATCAATAAGATTAAGCTAAATAAAGAATATCAAGAACGAACTAAAACTTGGAAAGATTATACACGAGAAGAACAAGCTGATTTAATAATGAGATATGTTGAAGATATTGAATTAGATATTATAGGTACAGTAATAGCAGTAAAGCAAATTAATTTTAGAGAATCTATTTGTAAGCCTTGCCAAGAATTATTTGATAAAGGTTATATTGATACTACAAAGCCTATGATATTAGCTAATGTATTAGGAAGTGTTAGATTTAGTAACTATTTGCCAGAGGAAGAAGTCGGCGAAATTATAATGAGATTAAGACAATACTATGATGTGAGTTTTGCAGAGGCAACTTACTATGTAGATAAGCAATGTTTCTATTTTAACTTTACTGAAAATAATAGTGCTATTGTTAGGGTATTCCCTTTAGAAGATTACTACAAACTAGATCCAGATAATAAAATGGAAACTTATAGATTTGGAATAATCTACATCAATGAAGAAGATAGATTTCAAATGCAAGAAATTGATACTGCATTTGATTATATACCAGATGAAACAAACGATAGTGTAATTTATATGAAAGAGCCTACTCCTATTTCAGTAGGTGTTAAGCCAGTAAAGTTCTGCGAAGAAATGCAAGAAGAAACAAATTAACGTGGCACGTTTTGTTTTTACAAAGTAAAAATGAAAGTGGCGATAGTTAATTTGAATAAATTTTAGCTCTGTGAGATAAAATTTATTGCCTCGCAGAGCCCCCATGTTATGATAGTATGTCATAACATATAGGGGGTTAGGACTTATGGCAAAGCCAAAGTCCTATGCTACGAAAAAAATTCAAAGGAGGTGATTTTATGAAGCAAGAATTGGCATATTCTTTTCACTTGGGTAGTGATAAAAACAAAAGTAAATTAGCAAAGAAAGTTGCAAAAGAAAATGTATCTGGTACTACTTCCTTATCTAATAATGCAATTCAAAATGCGAAAGATTTATCAGATGTTAATAAACACAATTTAAGAGATTATGATAATCAAAGAGAGTTAATTAGAACAATTTATGGAACAGATGATATTGTAAATGATGTTAAGCAAGTATATTTAGATGAATTTGAAGAAGCTAGATTGGAATATAACAACAAGCAAACTCGTGAAGATAGAAAAATCAAAGATTACTTCAAAAAAGTATGCGATTCACAGAACGATATAGCTTGTGAAATTATAATAGAACTTGGAGATATGGACTTTTGGAATGATAAAGATGAACGATATAGATTTAAAATGGTTGATGTATATAATGAGCAAGTAAAGGATTTAATTAAAATTGTACTAGATTTTAAAATAGCAAATGCAACAATACACTTTGATGAGGTTTCTCCTCATATGCACATTGTAGGTGTTCCAGTTTCTTATGATTGTAAAAGAGGAATGAAAAAACAAGTAGTAAAATCAAAGTTATTTACTAAAACCACATTAACACAAATACAAGATAAAATGAGAAATGCTTGTATAAAGTCTTTTAATAAGTTCTATGATATGAATTTTAAGCTAAAAGAAAAGCAAAAAGGCAGAAATCAAGACATCAATGTTAATGAAATAGGCAATTATAGAGAAATCAAAAAACAGCTAAAACAGAAAGAGCAAAAACTAGAAAAGGCAAATACTCAAACTAAAAAACTTGATAACACCAGCAATAATATAAATATAATATTAGACAGTTTAAAACCTACTAAGCTAAACAAAAATAATATGATTATTTCAAGCGAGGACGTCCAGAAAATCAAAAATTATACAGAAGATGTAAAAGATATAACCCAGACAGTAAGAAGTGTAAATGACTTAAATGTGGCAATTAAAGATTTTGAATATTCTGCTTTTGAAATAGAAAAAGAAAATCGTTCCCTAAAATACGAAATGGAACTAAAAGATAATGAAATTGGAGATTTGAAAAACGAACTATCTACCAAAGATAAAATTATAGGAAAATTACAAGCTGAAAAAGAGAAGATAAAACAAGAATTGCAGAAATTCAAAGATTTTTGGCATAGTATTATGAGCCATTTTCACAAAAGGATTTGCTATGATAAAGATAATAACTATAAGATTGTTAGTGATGATTTATACAAAAATGGTATATTTGACAACAACGATAATAAAATTGCAAATAATATTGCTAGAAGAGTAACTATACCAGATGAAAACAAGCAAACAAAGAGTAAAAAGAAAAATAATGATACCAGATTTTAATAATGAGGAAAAAGTTATGGAAGAAGATAAAGTTAAAAATGTAATAAATATAATTAAAGATATGAATATAAAAGATAAATTAAGATTATGTATATGCTTAACTACAAGCGATTGGACTAATATATTATATAACAAAACTGAAATGTATGAGAAATTTGATACTATGCTAAAAGAAGTAGATGAGGAATATAGAAATACTTTAATAAATTTTGCTAAATACAAGATGGTAATGTTTATAATGGCTAAAATTATGGAAATGGAAACAACAGAACAAAATAAAGTGGCATTGTATTTATTTAATATCATGAATTAAAATAATTTTAACGTTTATAAAAACTTGAAAATTATGTAAAATTATTATATAATATAGTTAGTTAGCACATGTTACTCTATAACATTTCCTTGCTTTCACAGGAGGAAAAATACAACACTAATTAGGAGGATTTGATTATGCAAATTGGATGGAACATGGTTATTGAAACAACAAATGGAATTGTAGGTCTGTGGACTTGCTGGCGGGGAAATAGCATTAAGTTATTTTATCCATTAAATGTTAATATTTCAGATAAAATAATTATGGAAACACTTAATGTAACTTTAGCAAAGCCAGTAGCAAATGAGCGGTTTGGTACCCGCTTATGGGCTAAATACTATTCCGAGAAGTTAGACGACTGCGGTAGAGTGTGGATTGGTCAAGAGTCTCACCACAGTAATGGTTATCATCTTAAAGCAATTCGAAACAAGCAACTTGAAGAACATTATTGTGGGCACAGCTATACTAATACGGTTTGGACATATGATCTCAATTTCTGTTCAGAAACGGAACCAGAAGCTCCGAATTGTAAAGAAAAAAATATCCAGGCATACAAGGACAAATTTGTGCAACTTTTAGTAAAAATAGCCAAATTAGTCGGCGACATTACAGCTGTCAATTTAGACAGTGAATTGGTGCTTTATACACCAGAAATGCTTGTTGCAAAGGGATATGATGTTAAAAGGTGGAAAGCTGGATATACGGAATATTGCTATACACAAGATGATAATTTTGAGATTATGCTTAAAAGTGGAAATTCTCTGGTATCTTGGAGTACAGTAATTCGATATCCTTCTACAAATGAATTAACAGCAGAGAGTTTACTTGAACTGGTTGGAAGTTTTGACAATTCAGAGAATCCCTGTGACCTTGTCCCACTTATTGCCTATCTTTGCGAACAGGAGAGAATTTATAAAGACTGGTAAAAACTGGTGCTTATAAATGATTTCTTCAGCTCCGCTATCAATTGGTAGCGGAGCTATTTCTATATTTATTATTGAGATTTAATTGAAATCATTTTTGGCTTTTTATAAATTTTTGTTATAAATTTATTGTAATTTATCAAAAATATGATATA
>USJU01000047.1 GCA_900555085.1 uncultured Clostridium sp. | reverse complement strand
TTTGTTCTTCCATTTACAAACTTTAAATCGTTATTTATATCTATGGAATATTTTTTATTATTTGATTGATTTTCAAAAATTATATTATCGTCATTTACCTCTGTTACCACTCCATTGCCATTGTAAACATATGCATTTATATTATTAGTGATGTTTTTAACAAAATCATTCTTTTTAATCTTTTGTCCATCTTTATATAATGTTATATCTTCACCAGCAATAATATTTTCATTTAGATTTATATAATCTGATATTTTTTCTAATGAATTAATTTCATTAGAATATCCTGTTACTCTTTTTCCATTTCCTTTTTCATACTTTATTTTTGTCATTTTATTTTTATCAATGTCAATATTCATAGTAAGTAAACATGCTTTATTTTTTCCATTATAATCATCCTTATAAAATTGGAATATAGTGGTTTTGCTATTTTCATTTATATCGTATTGAATAAAGGTTAACTTTAGCCCTTTTTCGTACTCCTGTGCTATATTCGTTAGCTCATTTTTTATTTTGGATAAATCATATACATCTGTACCTAACTCATAATCTTTATTGTACTCTTTACATTCGTATGGTGCAAAGTCATCATTATTTTCAATTAGACTATAGAAAAATATTGATACAATTATAATAAGAACTGATACAATTATTGCTATTTTCTCTTTCATCTTTTTACCTCTTTTGTTATTTAAAATTTGATCTTAAATTATCTTTATCAATTTTATTTCAATACCTAAAACTCCATATTCTTTCTCTTTTTCTGGAGAATAATACTTGTACATTGATTTAGTTTTTCTTTTTATTTCATCTTCATCTTTATATAGTTTTCTAAATAAATTTTCAAAAGAATCCTCTCTATATAATTTGATAACGTCTACTAACAATTTTTCTTGTAAATCCGGTAATTTTGAAAACTCTATTTTATCTCCTACTTTTATTTGTTGCCTTTTTTCATCATATAGCCTAAATTCTATTGTTTTTGTTCCATTTTTTATTCTTTCAAATGGGCTTTCATTTAATTTCATTCTATGTATCATGTATATTTCTCCTTTATTTTTATATTCTGGCATGAATTCCAGATATGTATTTTTCTCTTTATTCATAATTCTCAAAGCAATTATATAAAAAGAGTCACTATATTTCAAGTGACTCATATAAATTAATTTTAGTTTCCGTAAGTGGGCAGGCAGAGGCGTCCGCACCTACAATCTGATATTATATATTTAATTTATTTCTAAAGTATTTACATTTTGTGTGTTTTGTGTGAAATAGAAAAAGAATAGCCATATTAGCTATTCTAGTTATTTTATTGTTTCATTTGTTTCAGCATCCATAATTTTTTTCCATAATTTTCTATATATTCATCCATTAAGCTTGATGTTGGATAATCTTCATTTTCATCTGCACATTTTTTTATTTGTTTTACATCTTCTAGTAATTTTTCTAAATCTTTTATAACCTCTGTAAATATTTCTTGAGATGTTATTTTTTCATTTTTGGCTTCTTCAATATCTGAAGTATTTATATAATCTTTCATTGTTCCTAGAGGTTGTCCATTCAATATTAGTATATGCTCTGCAATTTCATCTATTTGTTCATTTACTTCGTTATAGTATTCTTCTAATTTTGCATGAATTGTAAAGAAATCGTGTCCTTTTACATTCCAGTGGTAATTTTGCAATTTACGGTAAAACACATTTAAATCGCTTAGTAATTTGTTTAATTTTTCAATCATAATAAAACCTTCTTTCCATAATTATGGTATATTCCATACTCAAATAAATTTTTTCCAAATTACTATAAATTATTCAATTATGAAATATATAAAATTTTATTATTAGGAAAATATTTATGCATAATATCTTTCATAAAAACTTCTGCATCTTCTCTTATTACTTTTTTATACATATACTTTCCTTTTCCTCTTCCTGTCATCAGCTCTGTGTCATATAAATTTACTGCCATTGGAAAAGCTTCGGTATTTATCATTCTATGAACATAACTATATGTCATAAATATTAATTCAAAAAATACATTTTTCTTTGCTTTTTCTGTTAGTTTTTCTTGCAATTCTTTTAGAAGATTTTCGTACAGTTCTTTCCAATTTTCTACTAATATTATTGGTGCAATTAAAATTCCAATAGGATAATCCGCTTCTGCCAGCTTGTTTATTGCCTCTATTCTGCCTTTTAATCTTGAGGTTCCAAATTCAACTTTATTTATAATTTCTGTAGGATTTATACTCATTCTAGCTATTACTTTTCCCTTATGGTCTAATCCTAGTATTGGATCCACCATATCAAATTTCGTTGGAAAAGTTAATTTACCTTTTGGAGAATTTTTAAAGTTTTCTATTGTCCAAACTAAATTATTTGTTATCGTATTTTCTAAAATTAAATCGCTATTGCTTCCGATTTCAAAGCATAAATCTTCTTCTGCTTTATTTGCTCTTTTTATAATTTTATCTAACATTTGCTCTCTATTTACAAAAAGCCTTAAATATGCACATTTATTATAATTACATACCAAATAACAATACATACACATTGCAATACAACCAGAGGATGTATACGGTACCAAATAATCTGAAACCTTATGATTTTCTACATAGTTATGAGTTTTTCTAGTTCCTATTATTAAATTTCTTTTCATTTTTGCAAATTCCGAATTTTCCTTTTTCCTCATTTCTTCAATATTATTATGATTATCTATTATTTTTTTAGGAACATCTTTATATTTTTCTAAAAGCTCTTTTCCAAGCTTATAATTTTCAATTTCTTCTTCCATATATATTGCATCTGGAATAAACATACACATCACCATTTTTATTTTCTTCAAAAAAATTTTTTATATTCAATAAATAAAAAATAAAGCAATCTAATTTTATTGCTCTATTCTTTACATTTTGCAATCAATGCTTTTATTTTTATTCCTTGTTCTGAAAACATTTTTTCATGTTCTGTTATTATATTATCTGGTGCATTTTCACTATGTAAGTCGTAAGTTTTCTTTATAATTTTAAACCCACTTTCTTCAAAATATGTTAAACTTGCTTCAAATAATTCATCATCATCTGTTTTAAAATAAATTTCTGCATTTGGACTAATTATTTGTTTATATTTTTCTAATTGTCTTGTATGTGTTAATCTCTTTTTTCTATGTTTTCCACGAGGCCATGGATTGCAAAAATTAATATATATTCTATCTATACTATCTTTTTTGTCCATAATTAAAAGTATTCTTTCAATATCAAATCTTGTTAAATATACATTATCTATTTCCATATTATTTTCTTTAAATTCAGCCTCAATATTTCTTTTTGCTAACCCTAACATTGCATCAACAACATCTATAGCTATATGGTTTACGTTTCTATCTCTTGTAGCAAGCTTTGCCATAAATGTACCTTTACCACAACCAAGTTCTAAATGTAAAGGTGCTTCTGGATTTTTAAAAAGTTCTCTCCACTTACCTTTATAATCTTCTGGGTTATCTATATAAAATTTACTTGCTTCTAATTCAGGTCTAGCCCATTTTTTAAATCTAATTCTCATATTTTTATCTCCCTATACAATATTTGACATTATACAACATTATTTAGGAAATATCAATAAGTAGTATACTACCTTATAAGACATTTTTTAATTCCGAAAATTCATTTATAGTTATATAATCTTTACTGCTTTTTTCTACATTTTTATTTATGTATATGGCTTTTAAGCCTGCATTTATTGCTCCTTCTATATCAGCCTTTAAGCTGTCTCCAACCATTACTGCTTCTTCTGGCTTATTTTGGCATGCTTTCATAAATGCTTCTTTATTTGGTTTTATTAAGAATGTTTCTGGTGCATATACTTTACTAAAATACTTTAATATGCCTACTGTTTCTAATCTTTTAGCTTGTTGCTTTTCAAACCAATTTGTTAGAACTACTAATTCATATTTTTTAGATAGATACTCTAAAGTTTCATATATTTCTTTATTCATTTTATTTGGTGCACAGTTAGAAAAATGTTCTAAACACTTTTCTAAAAACTCCATATTAACTTTAATTTTTATATATTTATTTATACATTCTAGCATGTTTTCTTTTGTATATATATTATATTCACTTTCATATTTATTCATAGCATTTTCAATATCTTTTATATCTTGTTTTGTATATTTAATATGTTCAAACTTTAAAGCTTCTTCAACCCCGTCCCAGTATTCATTTTTCCATTCTATTAATGTGTTATCTAAATCAAATATTATTCTTTTTATCATATATCCCCCTAAAATTTAAGGCACGGTGCTTCCGTGCCTATCATTATTCATCTTTAAATGTATTTATTTTTAATATTTTTAATATTTCAACTATAACTATTGGCATAAGAACAAGTATTATTAATTCTATTATATTGTCTTTTGGTAATAAAGGTATGCTAAATATGTGTCTTAAAGCTGGTATAAATAATATTATTAAAACTAATGCTAGTGATATTCCTGTATTTATTAATAGTTTTTTATTATTAAATAATTCTTTGCTAAATATTGTTTTCTTGTTGTTTCTTACATTAAATACATGTGCAAGTTCTCCTACTGATAGTGTTATAAATGCCATTGTTTGACCCACTTCTACTTTTGATTTATCTAAAGTAAGTCCTTCTATTGGAGTTTTTGTTGTAGCCATTCCTATAATAAATGCTGCAAGTGTAAGCAAACCAACCATTATTCCTTGGTATACTACTCTATAGGCCATTCCTTTAGTAAATACACCTTTTGATGGTTTTAAAGGTTTTCTTTTCATTATTTCTTTATCTGCAGGGTCAAATGCAAGTGCTAATGCAGGAAGCGAATCTGTTACTAAATTTACCCATAAAATGTGTATTGGTAATAATACTTCTATTACTCCTACATCTGTTACTCCACACCATTTTGCAAGTAATGGTGTTAATAATGTTGCAACAAATAGAACTATTACTTCTCCTATATTTGAGGATATTAAAAATTGTATTACTTTTAATATATTGTCATATATTCTTCTACCTTCTTCAACTGCTGAAACTATTGTTGCAAAATTGTCATCTGTTAATATAACATCTGCAGCTTCTTTGGCAACTTCTGTTCCTACATTTCCCATTGCACAGCCTATATCTGCAGTTTTTAATGCTGGACTATCGTTTACCCCATCTCCTGTCATAGCAACTATTTCTCCATTTGCTTGCCATGCTTTTACTATTCTAACTTTGTGTTCTGGAGATACTCTTGCATATACAGAATATTTTCTTATATTTTTTGTTAATTCTTCATCTGATATTTTTTCAAGTTCTTCTCCTGTTAGTGCTTCGTTCTCATTTTCTAAAATTCCAAGTTGTTTTGCTATTGCCATTGCAGTTATTTTATGGTCTCCTGTAATCATTACAGTTTTTATTCCTGCTGTTTTACATTTTTCTACTGCATGTTTGGCTTCTTCACGTGGTGGGTCTATCATTCCTAACATTCCGATAAATATTAAGTCGTTTTCTATGTTTTCTAGTTCTTCTTTGTTTGGTTTGTGGTCCATTTCTTTATATGCAAAGCCTAAAACTCTGAGTGCATTTTTTGCCATTTCTTCATTTGCAGAATTTATTTCTACTTTATAATTTTCTAAGTCTGTTTTTAATTCTCCATCTATTTCATAACCTTTACAAATTCTTAATAATTCATCTATTCCACCTTTTGTATATACTCTGTATAGGTTATCTGCTACTTTATGAATTGTTGTCATTAATTTTCTCTCAGAATCGAATGGTACCTCTGCAATTCTTGGCATATCTGAATATACACTTGAATCGAAGTTAAATTTGAATGCAACTTCTGTTAAAGCTGTTTCTGTTGGGTCTCCTGTAAGACTTCCATCTTCTAGTATTTTTGAATCATTACAAAGTATAGCATTATTTAGAAGTTGAAAAAATTCGTTGTCCATTTTTATATTTTCTATATCTATAAGTTTTTTATTCCAAAATGCTTGTTTTACTGTCATTTTGTTTTGTGTAAGTGTTCCTGTTTTATCTGAACATATTACTGTACTACTTCCAAGTGTTTCTACTGCTGGTAATTTTTTTACTATTGCATTTTTCTTTACCATTTTTTGAACACCTATTGCAAGCACTATAGTTGATACTGCAACTAGGCCTTCTGGAATTGCTGCAACGGCTAAACTTACTGCTACCATAAACATATTTATTATTTCTTTGCCTTGTATAATTCCAATTAAAAATATTACTATACAAATTATAATTGCTGCAATTCCAAGTGTTTTACCAAGTTTATTTAGCTTTGTTTGAAGCGGAGTTTCTTGCTTTTCTGTATTGTTTAGCATATTAGCTATTTTACCAACTTCTGTATTCATTCCTGTTGCAACAACTATTGCTTCTCCTCTACCATAAGTTATTAAGCTTGATGAAAATAGCATATTTATTCTATCTCCAACGCCTATTTCTCTTTCTTCTATTTTACTTGCCATTTTCTCTATTGGTAAAGATTCTCCCGTTAAAGATGCCTCTTGAGCCTTTAAATTTACTGCTTCTGTAATTCTTAAATCTGCAGAAATGTAATCTCCTGTTTCTATTACAACAACATCTCCTGGAACTAAATTACTTGAAGGTATAACCTCTACTTTACCATTTCTTTTTACTTTTACGGCATGGCTACTCAATTTCTGCAATGCTTCTAAGGATTTTTCAGCTTTATTTTCTTGACTAACTCCTATAACAGCATTTACTATTACAACTATTAAAATTACAATAGTATCTGTAATTCCTTCTCCTTGTGCTACACCAACAATTCCTGAAATAATTGCTGCAATAATTAAAATAATTATTGAAAAATCTTTAAACTGCTCTAAAATTTTGGCAAAAGTGCTTTTTTTCTTTTTTCCTTTTAACTCGTTCAAACCATATTCATTAATTCTCTCTTTCACCTCATTATCATCTAATCCATTTTCTAAATTTGTTTTTAGTTCTGTTTCAACCTCTTTTACAGTTTGATTAAACCAATTTTTCTCCATATATTTCCTCCTTGTTTATATTATTTTACAAAAATATTTTTTTATGTAGGTATAATAAAAATAATGAGATTCATCTGTAGGAACTCTACAGATAAGTCTCATTATTTAAAATATAGACAGATTTTTAAAACCGGTTATGTTGCCTACATTACATATTTTATATGCCAATTACTCCCTTATCTTTGTACGAATTATATATTAAGTGTATTTTATTTTCAAGTTTTTATAACAAATTTCATAAATTTCTTATTTAGTATTGACAAATAGTAGAATAATAGGTTAAAATATTAAATGTGCTAGCGATAAGCGCATAACACTATGGTGGATGTAGCGTAGTTGGTTAACGCGCCAGTTTGTGGCACTGGAGACCGTGGGTTCGAGTCCCATCTTCCACCCCATTAATATATTGGGCTGTAGCCAAGCGGTAAGGCACATGACTTTGACTCATGCATGCGCTAGTTCGAATCTAGCCAGCCCAGCCAATTTTAAAGAATTATCTATATAAACTTATTTTCGAGAGTGGGTTTAAATATGATAATTTTTTATTTTATCAAAAACTAATTGCTTCTGATAAAACATTTGCAGAAATATTTTTTGTATTACTTTCTAAATGTGTGTACAAATTAGCAGTAGTAGAATAAGTAGAATGACCTAGCCATTCTTGTATTGCTTTCATAGGAACATTTTTTGCTAATAATAAACTAGCACAAGAATGTCTTAAATCGTGAAAACGAATATGTCTTAAATTTTGCTTTTTTAGTAGTAATGAAAAATGGTCAGTTATATATTCTGGTCTAAATATTTTGCCAACACTATCTACAAAGATATAATCTTTATATTCTTTCATATAACTATTTCCACATAATTTTTTATTATTTTCAATTTTCTTTTTGTGTTCAAGTAAAGCCTCTTTAATTTCTGGAATTAAAGGTAAAGACCTATAACTTGATTTATTTTTAGTTTTGTCTTTTAAAAGCAATGTTCTTTTATCATCTACAATAGCCTCAATAACCTTATGCTTAATTGTTATTGTATTATTCGTAAAGTCAAAAGCAGACCATTTTAAGCCTAAAACTTCACTTCTTCGTAATCCATAAAAACTTGCAATTAGTATTACTAATTCTAATGAATCATTTTTAGATTTTTCAAAAAGTAATTGTAATTCTTCTAAAGTATAATGGTCGCCAATAAATTGATTTTTCTTTGGTCTTTCAATTTTATCAGCAGGGTTAGTAGGAATAATATCAAGTTTCATTGCAGTATCTAAAGCCTTTCTAATATTGGCATGATAATGTAATATAGAATTTCCATTTAATCCTTTTGCATATAAAGAGTCATAGAATTTTTGTATATGAACAGGTTTTAAATCTTTCAATTTAATATTTTTTCCGTTTAAAAAACTCTGTTGTTTTGGTAACTACAGTTTTATAAGAATTGTAGGTATTTTCTTCAATCCTATGTTTATAAGACTCTAACCATTCATTTAGATATACTTCAAAATATTTTTCTGCCTCATCAGTTTCAAAAGTAGATTCTGCTGGTAAATAATCTTTATAATTTTGTTTAATTTCATCTAACTTTTGATTTGCTAGTCTTTTATTATTTCCTTTTTCTGTAATTCCTGTAGGAATCCATTTTTGTTTTCTTTTGTTGTTACTATCTCTGTAACTTAAAATAACATAGTATAAACCATGCTGTATAAATAGGTTTGCTGTTATATTCATAAATACTCCTTTCTTTTCATAACAACTAAAATTAACCTACTTATTGATATCGTAATTATAATACCATGAAAGTAAATTAAAATCTAGTCATATTTCGTTTTGATTTGTTAAATAGGCGATAACATTTCTTTTTGGTATTTTATATTCTCTACCAACTTTTAATGCCTGAATGGTATTATTTTTTACTAATCTGTATGCAAGAGTAATACCAATGCCAAGCATTTCTTTTAATTGTTTGATATCTACTAAATCTGGATATGAAGTAAACATCATTTGATAATTTTCTTTAATAGTACCCATATTGTTAGTCCTCCTTCCCTTAAAATTCGCAATAAAAAAGACCTATTAAGTAATCTTAATAAAAGTCTTGTTAATAACTATAAACATATCTATTTTTATATTTTTGTGTTGGTACTTTGATATTCATATTTATTGATTTTGGAACATCAGAGCCAACTTTTAATTTTTTATCTATAACTAAATTTCCTTTGCTATTAGTGTGATATATGCTAGACCATTTTGCAAGAGCATAATCTGACATATTATTGTTAGAGTATGATAACTCCATTGCATCTTGTCTTTGCTGTGCTAACATTTGCTCGTAACTGTTGTCATCTTTCTTTGGTCTATCATAAGTTTTAAAATATTCTTGTAAATAAACTTTTCTATTTTCTGCATTTGTCTTTTTACGAGTTTCCTTTTCTTGTTTGTTTCTATTGTCAGCTTTTACAACCTTTGAAACATAAGGACAGCTTTTTCCAACTATAAAACCCATATACAATAAAATCTCATAACTTATTGGCACTTGCTGAAAAATGTAATTTAGATTTAACTGATGAGCAAGTCGAAAAGTTACAAATAATTACACAATTCAATATAAGTGCAAGATATGATGATTACAAAGAATCATTTAATCGAAAATGCACAGATGAATATACATCTGAACAAATAAAAAATATAGAGGAGGTACGAACATGGTTGAAAAGTCTATTAACAGCGGAATAATGGAATCTATACAAAAATATATAGAAAAAATCAGTCAATACTATAAAATAGAAGAAATTATATTGTTTGGTTCTTATGCAAAAGGAACAGAAAATGAAGATAGTGATATTGATATAGCTATAATTTCAAGTGATTTTAATGATATTATTGAAGATGGAGCAAAATTAATTGGGTTGACTTGGAAAATAGATACTAGAATAGAGCCACACCCAATAACAACAGAAGATTATGAAAAAGTTTCAAATCCTTTTGTAAAGGAAGTAATGAATACGGGAATTAAAGTAGCATGAGTAATTTATTCGCTTTCCTATGAGAATCCTTCTCATAGGAAATTTTTGTTATATTAAGCTATTTTAAGGACAATATTGGTAATTCGTTGATAAATAGGAAACTTTATGATAATATATGAAAAGAAATGTAAAAAAATGAGCAATAATTTTAAAGGGAGAAAATTATAATGAGATGGGTACTAAAATTCATAAAAGAATATAATTTTAAATATTGGATTGCAAATATTATGATAGTATTAGGTGGGGGAATTTCAAAAGTTTTTCCAGTTATATTATTAGGAGAAATAATAGATAAAGGGATATACCAAAATAATTTTTCAAGTATTCCATATATGTTTATTACATCTATAAGTATATATTTTATAGGAAGAATGCTAACTTATTTTGGAATATTAATAATAGATAATGTTAGATTCAAGCTAGCACATAAATTAAAAGTTGAATGTTATAAAAAATTAAATGAATTAGACCAATTATTCTATCAAGAAAATTCTCTAGGAGAGTTAAATACACGATTGACAACTGATGTCAATATTATTCATCACAATGTGTGTTTTGTGATAAAACAATCTATGAGTATGTTAACAACTTGTATTTTAGCTATAATATATTGTTTATATATTAATCCTATTTTAACATTAATTATTCTAATTCCAACACCTATAATTGCATTTATTTCTAGTAAGCATATTAAAAATTCTAAAAATTTATATACAGAGCAAAGAGAAAGCTTATCTGATTTAAATAGCTATATACAAGAAAATATAGAAGGAAATAGATTGGTAAAAACCTTTGGAACTGAACAAAAAGAAATAGATGAGTTTAAAACAAAAAATAGAAAAGTAAAAAATAAAAATATGAATATTCAAAATGTTAATATTGATTATAACAATAAAGTAACTTTTTTATCTTACTGTATGCAACTCTTATTAGTCATATTTGGTGGAATATTTGTAATAGAAGGTAATACAACAATAGGAGAATTTATTATTATTAAT
>USJU01000046.1 GCA_900555085.1 uncultured Clostridium sp. | reverse complement strand
TATCGGGTCGTCGGGGACTCCGACCCCTACAACATCTGACATTAATTTTTATAATAAATATATAATGATCAATATAATAAAATTTAAAATTCAAAGAAAGACATTTGATTACTTTGTGTCATTCCTTTTAAGCATCCTGCATTTTTTAACATTTCTATTACAGATTTTCCTACTCCTGAACGTTGTTGTAAATCATCTATACACATAAATTTACCATCTTTTTTTGCTTTTTCTATTCCTTCTGCTGCAACTGTTCCAAGTCCTGGTATACTATTTAATGGTGGACGTATTCCGTCTTCTTCCATTACAAATTTTGTACTATGTGATTTATATAAATCCATTGGCAAGAAGTTTATTCCTCTTTCATACATTTCTAATACCAATTCTAATATTGCATACATATTTTTTTCTTTTACTGTAGCACCATTTCCTAGTAGGTCTATTTCTTTCATTTTGTTTTTTACTCTTTCTTCTCCATGACACATTATATCACTATCAAACTCATCTGCTCTAATTGTAAAATATGCTGTGTAATACGCTTTTGGCTCGTGTACCTTAAACCATGCAATTCTAAATGCATTTGTTACATATGCTGCGGCATGGGCCTTTGGGAACATGTATTTTATTTTTTTACATGAATCTATATACCATTCTGGTACATTGTTATCTTTCATCATTTGCTCATATTCTGGCCACTTTGGTTCCTTTCCTTTTGCAACTTTTCCTTTACGTACAGCTTCCATTATTTTAAATGATGGTTGTGGTTCTAGTCCTTGTTTTATTAGATATATCATTATATCGTCCCTACAACATATTGCTTCGTCCAGTTTTATTGTTCCTGCTTCTATTAAGCTTTGAGCATTGTTAAGCCACACGTCTGTACCATGTGAAAGTCCAGAAATACGAATAAGTTCATCAAATGTAGTTGGTTTTGTATCTACTAACATTCCGTCTTACGAATTTTGTTCCAAACTCTGGTATTCCAAAGCTTCCTACTTCTGAATGTATTTGGTCAGGTGTAACTCCTAAAGCCTTTGTTGAACTAAATATAGACATTGTTTCTTTATCATCTAATGGTACTTTTGTAGGATCTTTTCCGGTTATATCAAATAGCATTCTTATCATTGTTGGATCATCGTGTCCTAGTATATCTAGTTTCAATAAGTTTTGATCTATTGAGTGGTAATCAAAGTGTGTTGTTATAATATCTGAATTTGGATCATCCGCAGGATGTTGCACTGGTGTGAATTCATATATTTCTCTACCTTTTGGAACAACTATAATTCCTCCAGGGTGCTGTCCTGTTGTTCTTTTAATTCCAACACAACCTTTTGAAACTCTATTTATTTCAGCACTACTTACAGGTATTTGTCTTTCTTCATAATATTTTTTTACATAACCATATGCAGTTTTTTCTGCAACTGTACCAACGGTTCCAGCTTTAAATGTTGTTCCTTTTCCAAATATTACTTCTGTATATTTATGTGCTTTTGCTTGATATTCTCCAGAGAAGTTTAAGTCTATATCTGGCTCTTTATCTCCATTAAATCCAAGGAATGTTTCAAATGGTATATCCATTCCATCTTTATCTAATCTATGTCCACATTTTGGACAATTTTTATCTGGTAAGTCGAATCCATTTTTACATCCATAATCTGTAAAATCTGAATATTTACAATTTGGACATCTATAATGTGCTGGCAGAGAATTAACTTCTGTTATACCTGTCATATTTGCAACAAATGATGAACCAACTGAACCTCTTGAACCAACTATATATCCATCTTCGTTTGACTTCCAAACTAATTTCTGCGCAATTATATACATAACGGAGAAACCATTTTTTATAATTGAATTTAATTCTTTATCTAGTCTTTCTTGTACTATTTCTGGTAATTGTTCTCCATATAATTCGTGAGCTTTACTATATGCTATATTTTTTATTTCATCCTCACAACCCGGTATGTGTGGAGGACATTTTTCAGGTGATATTGGGCTTATTCTTTCACACATATCACTTATTTTATTTGTGTTTTTTACAACAACTTCATATGCTTTTTCTGGTCCTAAGTATTGGAATTCTTCAAGCATTTCATTTGTTGTTCTTAAGTATAAAGGTGCTTGTAAATCTGCATCTGCATATCCTTGCCCTGCCTCCAGAATTCTTCTATATATTTCATCTTGTGGGTCCATAAAGTGAACATCACAAGTTGCAACTACTAGTTTACCTAGTTTTTCTCCCAATTCTACTATTTTTCTGTTTATATCTCTTAGCGCCTCATCGTCTGCAACTACACCATTTCTAACTAAAAAGGCATTGTTTCCTATTGGTTGAATTTCTAAATAGTCATAATCTCTTGCAATTTCTTCTATCTCTTCATCTGTTTTTCCTCTTTCTATTGCTTGATACAATTCTCCCGCTTCGCAAGCACTTCCTAGTATAAGACCTTCTGAATATTTTTTATACAAACTTTTTAATATACGTGGTTTTCTGTAAAAATAGTGCAAATGAGATAATGAAACTAATTTATATAAATTTTTTAGTCCTACATAATTTTTTGCAAGTATTATAGCATGGTATGATGGTAATTTTTTATATGATTGTTTTTCTGCTTCTTTATCTGGTCCTACAATGTCTATATCATCTATTGTTTTTGCACCTTTTTCCTTTAACATATCTATCATTACATTAAATACTTTAACTGTTGTATCAACATCATCTAAAGCTCTATGTGCTACTTCTACTTTTATTCCTAAGTTTTCTGCAATTATTCCTAGCTTGTACTTCTTATAATTTGGAAATAGCATTTTTGCAAGTTTAAGTGTATCTAAATAAGTATTATTTAACTCATATCCTAAAATTTTTGCATTGTGTTTTAAAAATCCAATATCGAAATCTGCATTATGTGCAACAAGTACAGAATCTCCAAAGAACTCTAGAACTTTTGGTAATACTTTTTCTATTGTTTCAGCATCTTTTACCATATCATCTGTAATATTTGTAACTTCTGTAACCTTTTCTGGTATATGTTTCTCAGGGTTTACGAAACAAGAAAATGTATCTATTACTTCTCCACCTTTAATCTTCATTATTCCTATTTCTGTTATTTTTTCTGTTCTATATGAAAGTCCCGTTGTTTCTAAGTCAAATACACAATATGTTGTATCTATATCTTGCCCTTTAGAGAATGAAATTGTTGGAACTCTATCTGGTACTAAATATGCTTCAACACCATATATAATTTTCATATCTTTGTTATCTCTACCTAAAAGTTTGTGTGCTTCTGGAAAGGCTTGTACAACTCCATGGTCTGTAATTGCAATAGATTTCATTCCCCATTTCATAGCTCTTTTTATTAAATCTGTTGCAGATGTCATTGCATCCATTTGGCTCATTTGAGTATGCATATGTAGCTCTACTCTTTTTTCTTCTGCTAAATCCATTCTTTCTTGTTTTTTTCTTCCTGGTGTTTCTATTATTGTATTTGCTATAACTCCAAGTTCTTTTGCAAATGGATCAAACTGTGCTGTTCCTTCTATTTTTACTCCTTTTGCACTTTGTATTTTCTTTAATACTTCTGCTCCTCTTTCTCCCGGTACAAAGGCTTTACAAGTTATTGTACTTGTTCCATCATATACATCAAACATAACAAGCCATTTACCACTTTTTAACTCTCTTGAATCTGTATTTATTACTTCTCCTTCTAAACTTAACTTTCCAGTATCTACTCCAATATCTTCTACTTTAACAAGCTCTTCTCTTATGTTCATATTTCTTCCTAATATTAGAGGTGTATTCTCCTCTGGCATTGGAGGTGGTGGAGCTGGAACATAATCGTTTTGAGGAACCTGCTTTGTTTCTTTTTCCTTTGTTTTATTTTCATTTGTCTTATTGTTTTGTTTTTTATGTACTTTATTCTCTTCAATTTTTTCAATATTTATTGAAGATGCAACTTGCTCTAATGCCATATCTTCTAAATGTTTTTTTCGTTGTTCTAATATTTTTAGAGTCTCTTCTGAAATTCTTTCTGTATATATTACTTTGTATTTTTTCATATATAAGCTATCTATTAATTTTTCCAGAACTACATTTAATCCTCTAGCATTTAAAAAATCTGCACCTTTCATTGTTAAATATACATTTAGTTTATTTCCTTCTACTTCTAAATTAGCATTTGCAAGTAATTGCCTTGCAATTGGATATTTTCTTGCAAGTAATGCCATTATATTTTTCCAATCATCTTCTATACTTGGAATTTTTACAACTTCTCCATAGTGCATATTTATCCATGTGTGTTCAATTCTAAATCTTTCACTAACAAAGGCTTCAAATATAGCAATTGATTTAAGTTTTACAAATTCTTCTGATTCTAAATCTAACACCAATGTATTTTTTCTTTTGTACAACTTCATATTTAGTATTTTTGCATTTTCTAAATTATCTTCAAATTTAAAATCTTTAAATGTCTCATTCATTGCTTTTATTGTTGCCATTTATTTTCCTCCCATTTTAAAGTATTTTATCACAATAAAAAAAAGTTGCCAATGAAAATGACAACTTTTTTACTTTTTTATTTTTTCTACTAATATATCTCCAAATACTTCTTCTTGAGTTGTTGTTACTTTACTTCTTCTTGACATTTCTAGCATTCCTGAAAATGCTGTTACTACTTCTTGTTTGTTGTGTTCTTTTATTGAAAATAATTTATTAAATACAAACTTTTTTTGCCTTATTAATACTTTAAACATTTCTTTTACTTTGCTTCCTACACTGTAACTTTCTGATATTGCTATTTTTTCTATGTTTTTTGCATTTTGATTTTTCTTTTGCTCATTTCTTTCTATTAATTTTTTATATAACTCTGGTATTATTTCTTTGTTATATTCTTTTTCTAGTTTTTGTTTTGGCAATTGTATTTCTTCTCTTACTCCGTATAATCTATCTCCACTGTTTTCATATTGTTCTTTAAATTTTTTTATTATTTCTTTATATTTTTTATATTCTATAATTCTTCTTATTAACTCTTCTTCTGTAATTTCTTCCTCGTCTTCTACTTGTTTTGGTAATAAGCTTTTAGATTTTAATAAGATAAGTGTTGATGCCATTACTAAAAATTCACTTGCTATTTCTAGGTTTAATCTTTCCATTTCATTTAAGTAATCTATGTATTGGTCTGTTATATCACTTATTTTTATATCGTATATGTTCATTTTGTTTTTATCTATTAAATGACATAATAAGTCTAATGGTCCTTCGAAATTATCTATTTTTATTGCATATTTATTTGTTTCTAGTGTTAATACATTTGGCATTATATATTATCTCCTTTATAACCTTTTTTTAATAAGTATATTTTTATTTCTTCTTCGTTCATTGTATTTTGTTTTTTTATTTTTATATTTTCTGCTGATTTTCTTTCATATTCTTCTAGTTCTTCATAATTGTTTTGTATGTATTCATCTAATATATGTCTATTAATTCCTTTTGAATATAATTTATATTTTAATTCTTTAATAGAAAGATTTTTTAATGCTATGCATTCACTTACAAATCTTTCTATGTAATTATAATCATTAATATATCTTGTTTCTTTTAAATAGTCAATAATATCTTCTAATAAATTTTCTTCAATTGTTAATTTAAATTTATTTCTTACTTCATTTTCTGTTCTTTTTTTGTACATTATATATTTTAATATTTTTGTTTTTTCTCTATCGAATTCTTCTACTGAATACATTGCTTTCTCCTTTTTTATTAAAAATAGAAATATAAAAAAGTGGCTTCGCCACGCGGGTCGTCGGGGACGCCGACCCCTACATTCAAAATAGGAATTTCCTATAATAATATAAAGGGTAGACTTAAGGTATCTGCCCCTACACAGAAAATATGAAATTTCTATTTTATAAAAACTAAATTTCATATAATATAAAAGGCACGGGTTCCAATAGGAACCCGTGCTAGGCAATTATAATAAAATCTAGTCCCCTGTGTTTTCGTACCAGTAATTTTATATAATTGTCTTTGTACTGCAAAGCTTATCTATTATAGCATATTATTCTTATTTTTTCAAGTATTAACGTGTTCCATTATTCGTCATCTTTTTCATCTTTTTCGTTATCTCCAAGGCTTTGTTCAAAAGCTTTTGCAAAGTTATCTCTAACCTTTTTCTCTACTTCTTCCATTACTTCTGGATTTTCTGCTAAGTATTTTTTTACATTCTCTCTACCTTGTCCAATTTTACTTCCATTATAACTAAACCAAGATCCTGCTTTTTCAATAATATCTAAATTTACAGCCATGTCTAATATATTTCCTTCTTTTGAAATACCTTTTCCATAAACTATATCAAATTCTGCTTCTCTAAATGGTGGTGCAACTTTATTTTTTATAACTTTTACACGTGCTCTACTTCCTACAACTTCTCCATCTTGTTTTATGTTTTCTATTTTTCTTATGTCCATTCTAACTGATGCGTAGAATTTTAATGCTCTACCACCTGTTGTTGTTTCAGGGTTTCCAAACATAACTCCAATTTTTTCTCTTAATTGATTTATGAATATTATAACTGTTTTTGATTTGTTTATTGCGCCTGCTAGTTTACGTAATGCTTGAGACATAAGCCTAGCTTGAAGTCCCATGTGAGAGTCTCCCATGTCTCCGTCTATTTCTGCTTTTGGAACTAATGCTGCAACAGAGTCTACTACTATTACGTCTAAAGCTCCACTTCTAACTAATGCTTCTGTAATTTCTAGTGCTTGTTCTCCTGTATCTGGTTGTGATACTAATAAGTCATCTATATTAACTCCTAAATGTTTTGCATATACTGGATCTAAAGCATGTTCTGCATCTATAAAAGCTGCTTCTCCTCCCATTTTTTGTGCTTCTGCAACAATATGTAATGCAAGTGTTGTTTTACCAGATGATTCTGGTCCATATACTTCTACTATTCTTCCTCTTGGAACTCCTCCAATTCCTAATGCTATATCTAACCCTAATGCTCCTGTTGGAATTGCTTCTATTTCCATTGCTTTATATTCTCCAAGTTTCATTACTGAACCTTTTCCAAATTGTTTTTCTATTTGTGCCATTGCAACTTCTAATGCTTTTTTTCTTTCATTATTTTCTCCCATTTTTATCTTCCTTTCTTTTGCAAACATTTTTTCTTCAAATTTATGTTTGTATTGTATTTTATATTTTTATTTTTGTCAAGTATTTTTTTAAATTTCTCTATACCAATTTTCTATATTATAGTAAATACTATAATTATTTGGTATTATATCTGCTCTTAGATTTGTACTACATATCATTGATTTTTGGTTTATATATAAGCTTTTATATGGGCTTTGTTCTTTATATAAATTAGCTAAATCTTGATATTTTTCTTTTAGTTTTTCATTATCTGTAATATTTGAAATTTCTTTTAGTAATTCTGTACATTCATCATTTGTAAAATTAGCTATATTTCCTTCTCCTAAATATGTATTTAAATTTGGTGATAGACCTATATTAGTTCCTGCTATTAATAATTCGTAATTCTTGTTTTGTAGTATATTACTATAATTTGCAGATGATACTTTTGTAATATTTACTGGTATTCCAATTGCTTCTAAATTTGCTTTAATTATTTCTGCAACTCTTGTTCTTGCCTCGTTGTCAGAATTTACTATTAAATTAAAAGCTAATTTTAAAGTTTTATAATTTTCTTTCTTTTGCCAGTATCCCTTATTATATACCCAACCACTATCTATTAATAATTGTTTTGCTTGTTCTGGATTATAACCTGAACTACTACTTTCGGAATTGTACAACCACATTCCATAGTCTAGTGGAAAGTCCATACTATAGTATTTTCCATTAAATACTGTTGCTATTATGTTTTCTTTATCTATACTGAAATTAACAGCTTTTCTAACATTTACATCACTTAAAAATGTATTACTACAATTCATTGCAAGAAAATCATATTCTCTTCCTTTAAAATCTATTTTGTTATAACCTATTGTTCCTACATATTTTTCTAAATCATTATTTTGTGTTACTAGTAAATCTAAGTTGCCCATTTTAAATGCATTATAAGCATCTCCCATTGAACCATATAAATTAACTTTTATTTCTTCTACTTTTGCATTTTTACTTTCTAAGTTCCACCAATTTTGATTTTTCTTTAAGGTTATAACTCCCCCTTGGTTACTAACAATTTTATACATACCAGTTCCCATTGGCACATTGTTTTTTTCTGTTGTTTGAAAATCTTGTTCAAGATAAAAATTGTTAGATAATATTGGAAATGTTAAGTTATACTCAAAATATGGATCTTTTCTATCTAAAGTTATTTTTATTGTGTAATCATCAATTACTTCAACTTGCACAACATGTTGGACATTTGCAGAATATATGGAATCTATATTTTTTAATTTATCTATAGTAAACTGAACATCCTTTGAAGTAAAACTACTTCCATCGTGCCATTTTACATTATCTCTAAGTTTTATAATATATGAATTATCTCCACTTATTGACCATTCTGTTGCTAAACATCCTTCTGGTTTATAATCTTTAGAAAGTGTTATTAAAGGTTCAAAAACTATCCTAGATATATCTTGTACATTTGAATTTTTACTTAATATTGGATTAATTGAATCGTAATTTACTATTGCTAATCTTAAATCTTGTGCAACAGTTGTTTCTTGTTTTTTATTATTTTCACCACTATTTTCTTCTTCGTTTTTACTATTTTCTTTATTAATTTTAAATACAGCAAAAACAATTAGTAAAATAACAACAACAATAAATAAATATTTTATAAAATTATTTTTCATTTTTTCACCTCGATTTACAACAAATATAATATATTAAATGTTCTTTTTTTTCAATAATTTATTAAAATTATTTTTATTATTTCGAGTCGTCGAGGATGCCGACCCCTACAACGTCTGACATAATTTATAGCGAAATAATATTATTTCTATAAAAAAAGAGAGCATTTTTTGCTCCCCATAAATTTATATTAATTATTTTCTAGATTCTACAATTAATTTCATTCCTGTTCTATCTTCCCCCTCAACTTGAACCTCCGCAAATGCTGGTATACATACCAAATCAACTCCTGTTGGTGCTACAAATCCTCTTGCTATTGCTACTGCCTTAACTGCTTGGTTTAGTGCTCCTGCACCGATTGCTTGCATCTCTGCTCTACTACTTTCTTTTACTAATCCTGCTATTGCTCCTGCAATTGAATTTGGATTAGATTTTGATGAAATTTTTAAAGTTTCCATTTTTTCCTCCTATTATTAAAATATATTTGTACTTGCGACATATATATTTATAATGCATCTGGAAAAAATTGTAAATAACAAATTGGTAATTTTTACCATTTTGCATCGCACTATATTACATTATTCGACAGTTATATTTTGTTATATCTTTCAATCTTTTCTATTTTACCATTTTCGTCATTTATTTCAAAAATTATACTATTAAAAATACAATTTCCTTCTGCTAATTTATATCTTTCTGGTAAGGATGTTTCAAATCTTTTAATAGATGCTTTTACATCCATTCCTATTACAGAATATTTTGGACCAGTCATCCCAATATCCGTTATATATGCGGTTCCTTTTGGAAGTATTGTTTCATCTGCTGTTTGTACATGTGTGTGTGTTCCAAATATAATATTTGCTTTTCCATCTAAATAATAACCTAAGGCTATTTTTTCTGCTGTAGCTTCTGCATGAAAGTCTACAATAATTATATCTACTTTATCTTTTACTTTTTCTATTATGTCATTTGCAACTGTAAATGGATTTTCTGAAAGAACTCCCATCGATGTTCTACCTATTAAATTTATAACTGCAATTTTTTTATTTTTGCATTCAAAAATGTTATATCCTTTACCTGGATTCCCCTTCGAATAATTTGCTGGTCTAATTATATTTTTTTCTTCATTTATAAATGTAAATATTTCTTTTTTTCCCCAAGTATGGTTTCCCATTGTTATAACATCTGCTCCAGCTTCTATTAATTTATCGTATATCTTTCTAGTAATTCCCATACCACCTGCTGAATTTTCTCCATTTACTATTATAAACTCTATGTTTTTCTCTTGTTTAATTTTTCTCAATTCTGATATAGCCTTTTTTACCCCATTTTCTCCAACTATATCTCCAACAGTTAAAATTCGCATTTTTTCACCTCTATTTTTTAGATTTATTCTTCTATTTCTACATATTGAATTTTTTTATTAAATATTAAAATTAATTCAAATATTGGTTTTAATAGCCAAATTCCAAGTCCAAAGAAAAATCCTTTTTCAAATGATTTTGCAAGTTCGAAGTTCATTATAAGTTTTAAAATTCCATACATAAACCAACCTATTACAGGAATTAATAATAAAATTAACCACCAATAACTATATCCACATATATTAAATAATACACCATCTCTGTAAACGGGAATAAATGTTGCCCAAAAATGTTTTCTAGCTTTAACAAAAATTAAACCTTTTAAAATTATCATTATAATTGCATATATAATAACAACTGTTAAAACATTTTTTATAGTTTTATTGCTTAAAAGAATTTTACCTGCTATAGAAGCTTTTTTTGTTGTTGACATATTTGCTTGTATATCTTTTAATATTTCTTCTGCCGATTCACCGTTATCTAATTTTTCTTTTACTTCATCTATATTTACATCATCTAAAACTTCATTTAAAGTGCTTGAATCTGTTTGTCTTAAAACCTTAGTTCCTGTTGAAATTGTATTACTACTAACTCCACCTTGTTCTAGCTCTGCTGAATAACTATCTATCATATCAGCAATTTCATCATTTGAGTATTCTTTGCTTAAATCTTGGTACATGTTTAAAACATCTGTTGATGTAATATTATTTACATTTATTTTATTATCTTTAATATAATTTTCAACCACAGATTTATCTGTTGCAAATACACTATTTCCTACTCCTAAAATTAATATCATAAATATTGCTACCACTACTACTTTTAAATATTTCATTTGTATACCTCTTTTCTATAATTTGTTTTTATTATTTAATAATATATTTGTTTTTGAAAATATCGCATAAGCAACTAAACATGCAATTTTCTTTTACATTAACATTCTAGCTCCACGAGTGTGAAGCATTTTTCTTTCGAAAACATGCAGAAAGAAAATATCCTTCACACTGCAAGATGGA
>USJU01000045.1 GCA_900555085.1 uncultured Clostridium sp. | reverse complement strand
TAGACATTATTATACCAGATATAATATATTTCCATGAATTTTTAAAAATATTTTTTATCTTTATTTTTTCTCTTAAATAATAAAGTTGTACAACTAATACAGATATTTCAGCCAAATTTGAAGAAATTACCGCTCCTATAGTTCCAAGCATATTTATCAATATAAAATTAAATATAACATTTACAACTGCTCCTGTAGTAACAGAAATAGTGAATACTCTTTGATTTCCTACTTGAATTAAATATTGACTTCCAGTCACATTACTAAGTCCTATTATTAATATAATTGGACTGGTTGCAATTAACAATGGTATAACAGAATTAAATCCATCTCCATAAAACCACGGAACCATTTTAGGAGTAATTGCTATTAATCCAAGAGTTATTGGAATACCTAAAAACCATACTGCGTTAAATGATTTTTCTAAATATTTTTTTATTTCATTATCTTTTTTCAAAGCATATGTATTTGCAATTCTAGAGCTCATTACAGTTCCTAGCGCAGTAACTACAAGCATTAATGCTTTCACAATTTTTTGTGCTTGTTCATAATATCCAACTTCTGACATATTTCCTGTGATATTTCCAACCATTGTTTTATCTAATACAACATAAATTTGTGTTGCAATTTGTGGTACAAATAACGCTAGAGTTGGCTTTATATGCTTTGTTAAATTTAACTCTTTCAATCTTATTTTTGGAAGTATTTTTGGAATATACATCCACATTGTTAAATTTCCTAATAAATTTGCTAAAGTATAAATCAAAAAGTATTTCCATAAATCTTCTGGTGATTTTATAAATATAAATATACAAACCAAACTTAAAGACTTAACAATAATATTTCTTACAACTGTTTTACCAAAATCTTCTACTCCTTGAAAATACCAGCTAATATCTATGGCATTCGCTACAAGCTCCAATATTAATATTTTATAATATAAAGAATATTCTCCTTTTAAGCAAAATGTAAGATAGAAAATTATAAGGGCTACAGTCATTGTAATTACTCTAAATATCACTATTTCCCAAAAAGTTTTGCTTTGTTCTTCCTTTTTATCTTGCACATACGCAATTTCTCGCTGACCATACATAGCTATCCCAAGGGATCCAAATAGTATAAAATATGTAACTATAGATAATGTATATCCATATATACCTATTGGACCTGCACCTAAAACTCTTGAAAGATATGGAGTTGTTACTAACGGTAATATAATAGTCAACATTTGATATATTAAATTATATATATAATTCTTTACTATGCTTTTTTTAGCCACCTAAAAATCTCACTTTCTTATTATTAAACTTTTAATTTTATTTTCCATAATTTGAGGTAATACTTTTTTATCTGTATTATATACAGGCATTTCTTTTTTCTTCAATTCTTTATGGTAATTTAACCACACATTAAATAATCTTTCTGACATAAATCCATATATTCTTTTGTTGTAGTTATCATAATCTGATATATCTGTTCTTTTTTCTAATTCAAATAGAATATCAAAGCACCACTTATAATATTCATCAAATATTTTTTTAGAAGTTATAAACATATTGCATGCATAAAAACTATGTTTACTCATTACTTCATCAAATGAATGTATATAATCTGGATATAACTCATTTACTATTTTTCTGCACTTGTCTAAGTCTTTTTCTTTGTGTAACTTACAATATGCTTCTTTTATAGTATATTGTATTATTCTTATTTTTTCTGGGACAATTATATCATAGTTATTTAATAATTGTTCAATTTCTTTTTTATCTAATACATTTTCTAATTTATTTGAATTCTTATTAAAGAAGTATCTTCTATAATGTGTTAAACCTACAATATCGGAATCATCATTTTTCCATATCCAATAAGTTCCTGTAAGTTCACAATAATTAGGATTCTTCATTGATATGTTATCTCCAGTATTATCTCTAATATATCCTAAATCCTTCTTTCCTTCTGCACCTACTTGTATAGGAACATATATTTTATCTTTTGGAAAATCTGCTTCCTTATGAGCTGCAACATATATTTTTATATTTTTTTCCATAAAATTCTCCTTTGTTTAAAATTTTATATCTATTTTTAATTTATCAATTACAAACCTATACATTCGAATATATAACATTTGTAAATTCATTTTATATAAAATTGAAACTCCCCATAAACCTATATGTTTAAATCCTTTTTTTATTGAAAATTTAAGTGTTAAAAATGGATTTTTTCTCCAACTTCCAAAGTTCTCATCTAGATATTTTTTTGTTTTCTTTGTTTCCTCTTTTATATTTATACTCTTATCATATGAAGCTCTATACATTACTGAAACTGCTAAATGTAAAAAAGCCATTAAGTCTAATATATATTTCATTTCTTCATATTTTCCAGATTGTTTGTATAATTTTTTCACTTCTAATAAATATTTTTTTAAATTATTTACATCATCTATATTTATTGTATGTATTTGAGAATCGTATCTTAAATAATAATGATATAAAACATCTGGAATAAATGCTATTTTCTTTATTCTTGTATAACTACTCATTAAAAACATTGTATCATTAAATCCTCTAAAAGGTAAAAATCTTAAATCTTTAATAAGTTCTCTTCTATACACTTTATTCCAAGGTGCTGGATTTATAAAAGCCATAAAATCATCATTATATTCCATATTTTTAACTGTTTTTCCAAATCCAGTCATATCTGTGCACACTACTTTGTTTGTTTCTAAATTTATTCTTTCAAATCCACAAACAGCTAAATCTGCATCTGCTTCTTTTGCTGCAGTATATAACTTTTCTGCCCAGTTAGGTTCAACGTAATCGTCTGTATCTACAAAAGTTACATATTCTCCTTGAGCTCTTTCTAACCCATAATTTCTAGTTGTAAACTCTCCACCATTTTCTTTATGAAATGCTTTTACTTTATTAGGATATTTTTTTGCATATTCTTCTATTATTTGTGGTGCAGAATCTGTTGACCCATCATCTACACACAAAATTTCAATCTCTTCTAGTGTTTGATTTACCAATGCATCTAAACATCTTGGTAAATATTTTTCTAAATTATATACTAAAGCCACAATAGATAATTTATACATTTTTTTCTCCATATTAATTATAATTTTCCAATTAAAAACAAAACTCTTACCATTATTTCATCTGATATCTTTCTTCTAAATCTTTTTGGATAAAAGGTCTTTTTTAAAGCTTTTTTTAAGCTGTATTTTTTATTATTAAATAAGTCCAATACTTTTTTATCTTCTTTGCAAAGATTATCACGATATAAATTACTATACTCCATAATTTGTTTCTTTATTGTTTTTAGTGAATCCCCTATAAAAAATTTTTTTATACGCCAAATTTGAAATTCGAAGAATCCTTTTCCTTCAACTGTTACACTTTTGCTATGTCTTCTATATTTAACTTCGGGTTTATCATCATAAATTATAGTTCCAAATCCACTACATATCATATATGTCCACCAGTCATGAAACAAAGTATTTTCTGGTATATTTTCTGCCATTATATCTCTAGTTTTTTTGTTTATACACATTGTCATCCCTTGTGATACACATTCTACAAGAGAATTTCTAAAGCTATACACTTTGTTCTTTTCGGCATGTCCAACAAAATTCATATTCATATCATAATAATCAGAATTACAAAAATATAATATTGGTTTTGTATTATCTTCCTTCTCAATATGCTTAACAGCTCTTTCAATTTTATCTCTTTCCCAAATATCGTCTTGATCACAATAAGAATAAATATCTGCATTTGAATTGTTTTTCAATAGTTCAAAAAAGCTTTTTATAAACCCTAAGTTATTTCCTTCTTCTAAATAAATATTTGTATTATTTTTTTGATATCCTTTTATAATTTTTACTGTATTATCTGTCGAACCATCGTCTCTTATGTAAATATCTATATTACTATAAGATTGATTAATTAAACTGTCTAATTGTTCTTTTAAATATTTTTCCCCATTATAAGTTGACAATAATACTGCTACTTTACTGTTTTCCATTTTTTTCATCCTTATAAAATTCATTTTTTAAAATTGCTAATTCTTGCGTTAATTTAACAATCATTTTATTTTGTTTTGTAATAGTTACTGATATATGAATTATATATGCACCAATAATAAAAAAACCAATTAAAAACATTAATGATGGTGGATAATAAACATTAAACACATTAGCTATTTTTATAATTATGTTTGGATAAATAGAAACCCCCAGGATAATTAAACCAAAAATAATCCATAATATTGAGTATTTTTCATCTAACTTATTTTTTTTTACTAAATTTAATATAAATATCATAAATACAATTGCAAATGCAAAAGAAAAATAATATACCATTTTTTTGCTCCTTTATTTATAATTTTCTCTAAAGCCATTTATAAATAATGACAATATAACTTTTACCATATAATTAATTGATTTAAGAGGTGAAATCGAAGACACTCCTGTAGTTCTTTGGTTCATTTCTACTGGAATTTCCTTAATAGTTTTTCCTTGTAAAATCATTTGCATATTTGTTATAGGTTCTGGATAATCATAAGGGTAAGTTTGTACGAACTTTTCTATTATTGTTTTATCAACAGCTCTATAACCAGAAGTTGTATCATAAATTTTTTTTCCAGTAAACATCTTAATAATTACTCCATTAATATTAATTCCAAGCATTCTCATAAATGTTTGCTTATATGATGTTTTTTCAACAAATCTTGAGCCAATTACCATGTTTATATGTTCATCTTTCATCATTTTTATCATTTTATTAATATATAATGGATTATGTTGTCCATCGCCATCTATTTGTATCGCAATATCATAATTATTTTTATATGCATACAAATACCCAGCTTGTACAGCTCCTCCAATTCCAAGATTAGAAGATAGATCTAATACTATTGCTTTAGTATTACTTGCTTTCTCAAGTGTATTATCTGTAGACCCATCATTAACTACCACAACATCTAAATTTTCAATATTTTGACTATAAACATTATTTACAACTTTTTCTATAGACCCTGATTCATTATAAGCAGGTATTATTACTAATGTCTTAGGATTTTTAGGCAAATTATTAATTCTTTCATCAACTTTATACTTTTGTTTTTTTGTAAACAAGAATAGCGGAATTACAAATAACAATAATGTTAAATAGTTAATATATGCATACCTTAAGTCTTGTGCAACATTTATAGGAGCTAAAGATATAGTATTATAAATCATTGGTAAAATTGCTAAAAAATATCTTTTATCTTTTCTTTTCCTAGCATAAATTATAATTCCAATAATAGATAAATACAATGGGTATGCTGGTAAATAAAAATGATTTAATACTTTTATTTTTGTACTAATATTAACTAAATATAAATAAAATTTATATCCAGCATTCAATATCGGTTTAGTTTTTACATTAAAATCTCCACTATATTTAGTTTCCCAAGAATCAAAGTCAAATATATATACATATCCATCCCCAAATTTTAAACCTATCAACAAATTATCTGACTTTAAATAATGTTTTACAATTGTTAATGGATGTTTTAGTGAATATTTAATCAAAATTTCTTTTACATTTTTATTATATTTTTCATATATATCTCTATTATAATATTTTGAAAAAGTCATTGGATTAACAACATATGGATTATATTCCTCTTTCATTTTTTCTATTGGGTATATCTCATTTAAAATAGCTAAATCCTCTGAATTATCTATTTTATCATCTTTTACTAGTGATGCTGTAATCCAAAGCATTATATCATTACTTGAAGAATTAACTATTGGTTTTAGCATTATTTTTTCTGGAATTTTACAAACAAAAAATATGCTAATAAACATACCAGTAAAAATCAATATCTTTTTCCAGCCAATTTTTTTTATAATAAAAATTGTTAAAAACGTGATAATAGATAATCCAACGGCTATAATCCCATTATATCTATAATTCATAATCCATACTAGACAAATATTTATAATAAATAAATTCATATATGAATATTTAAAATCTTTTTTTATTCCTATATAAAACATCAATGATAATAAAAGTAACATATAAGAATAAATAATATCTTTCCATGCAGTAACTGTATACATAAATATTATAGGAATAAAACACATTATAATAGTATATAATATTTGTTTTATATAACAATTGTTATCTTTTCTTAATGTACTGCATATATATGTCCATATTACACTTAATAATGCAATTTGAAATACTATTAAGCAAGTCGGTTTAGCCCATACTTGGGCTAATACCCACCAGAAAAAAGTTGAAAAAAAAGGATGATTGTTTGTTATATTGTTTGTAATTACTTGTTCCCATTGGTTATTTCCATCTGTTGTTAATATTCCAGGATAAAATGAAAATAAAACGACCATTAATAAAAGAAACATTGTCAAACATATACCTATATTTTGTTTTAATTCTTTTGACAAATATTTTTTTTCTTTTGTTTTTACACTTTTTTTATCAATTACTTTTTGCATTTTATTTTTCCTTATTATTAAATTTAGATTTTAAGGTATATCTATAACCTAATAAATTCCATTAATCTTTTAAAAAGTTTCTAATTTTTTCTAATGCATTGTTTGAATATTGTTTTTTCCATTCTGCATATTCATTCAATACAACCTTTCTATTTTCAATAGCATTCAAAATCTTATTATGAATTTCAATAATATCTTCTGGATTTTCTACTAATAAATATTTTTCCAATTTTTTATTATTAAAAACATTATTCATTCTCGATATCAAACAAGGTACCCCTTGTTCAAGACTTTGAATAGGTATCATTGAATCTTTATTTATTAATGTAATATATAAATTCACATCATTTTTTTCCATTTGTTTTTCTAATTCAATATTTGAAGGCATCATTGAATTTCCTGATAAGGTGATATTCATTTTTTTGGCAATGCCAGATATTTTGTAGTTTAATGGTATACAATCTAACTTAGAATTTTCTATCATACTAACTGCAGCAAGCTGATTGTATATATTATTTTCCGTTTTGTCTCCTGTATAATACATTCCAATTTTTATAGCACTTTTTCCACTACTATTTTTAGGATTTTTTTCTTTGTTTTCTATTTTGATTTTGTTATATAACAAAGAACATTTATAACCTTTTGAAAGGTAAAATTCATGCAATGTTTTGTTATATACTCCAAATTCATCAATCATTCCTTTAAAATACAAATCTAGTAAATTATTATTATTTTCCCAATAAAAAGCATCACTGAAATAAGAATTTCCATAATATATAACATTCTTTATTGTAATATCTTTATTAATACTTTTAATTGTTTTTATAATTTGGTCCCATCCTCTAGAATAGTCGTTAAATACAACCATTTTTACCTTTGAATCACAAATTTTTTCTGCTATCATTTGAGCTTCTTTTTTCGTATGTTGTTGTCTTATTTCTATAATATTTCTTTCAAAGTTATCTTCAACTTTTTCTTTTACTTCTCTTACATCTGGATCACAAATAACAATATAATCAGAGTTTAATCTTTTTATTTGCTCTTCAATATTTTTTACTCTTTTATTTCTATTTATATATATTGAATATTTCATTCTCAAAAATTTATATATTCCATATATTATATTTTTTATTCTTGATTTGATAGAAAAAATAGAATCTATAATTTTATTTAATGTTCCACCTAGTCCAAGTCCAAATTTTCTATAAAGGCCTATAGTTCTTCTTTCGCCTTTATCTGTCCATGTTCCATTAAATAAATGAACCATACAAGTATTTTTTGTATAAACTTTTTCAGAGTAATTATAGCTTAATGGATAAAAGTAATCTCTTGGATATACAGTTACATTTTTATTAAAAATTTTCACTCCATTTTTTTGCAACTCAACTGGATACTTATTAATTATTCTTGTAATAATTGCTGGATTTGCATAATTATATATAATATCAACGTTAAAATCTTCAATATTACTATAATACTCTAATATCTCTTTTATATATGGATTATGTGTTATATTTGTAGCTATTACTGCTGTTCCAAAATATCCACTATCTTCATATCCAAACACAAGATTTTTATCTATTATATCTTCAACATTTTTTAAAATTTTTACATCTGTATCTAAATATAATCCACCTTGTTCATATAAAGCATATGTTCTTACATAATCACTAACAAAAGCCCATTTTTTATTATCATATGCTTGCTTAACAAACGGAACTGAATTAACATCAAATTTTTCCTCGTTCCATTCTATAATTTCATAATCTGGAAGCATTTTTTCCCAAGTTGCTATGCATTTTTTTACATCTTTTGGTAATTTTTTTCCACCAAACCAACAGTAATGTATTTTCTTTATCAATTTTATTCCTCCATTTATTTTCCTATAATTGATTTTATAAATTGTTTCATATTACCCATTATTTTTCTTGCATAATTTAATAATTTTCTCTTTTGTAGCTCTTTTACAACATTTTTATATTCTTTATCTTTTAAGTAATTTAGAATTCTAATTAACATCTCTTTCTGTCTTGCTGAATAATGATTTTGAATATTATTAACTAAATTATTTTTTATTATGTATTCTATAGTATTTCTGTTATTTTCAGAAAAACCTTTTATATTATTGATAAATTCGTTTTTGTTTAAGTTGTAATCACTTATAAAATAATCTAACATTCTATCTATTATAAATTCGTTTATAACAAATTCATATTTTTTACATATTTCATCTTCATTATTGTTTTTGCTTTTTTCTGATATAACTTTGCTTATGTTCTCACATATTTTATAAAAAGCCATTTCTAATGTATTTGTTGCAACAATTGATTTTTCTCTTTGTAAGTAATAGTACATTGCATATGGAAGATATTTTATTTTATTTGTTTCTGACAATATAAATGGTGTAACAGCTGTATCTTCATATTCCTTTCCTACTGGAAATTGGTGTCCTGAATACAATTCCTTTTTTATAATTTTGTTACAAGATGAACCTGAAATTGCACCATTTAACAATCCTGCTAAATAATCTTTTTTATAGTCACTATATGCTCTTGATGCATAATCTACGTTCTGCTTATTTTCGAATACTACATATACATCATAAATTATAATTTCATAGCCTTCTTTTATATATTCTCTCGCAACTTTATAAAAATCTTTACTTATGCAATCATCTGAATCTACTACGCTTATATATTTTCCTCTTGACATTTCAATTCCAACATTTTTGGTATCTGCCAAGCCTTTATTTTCTTTTTTGGTATATACAAAATTATCTTTAAACTTTTCTGGTAAATTTTCAAGAAACTTTAAAATAATTTTTTCAGAATCATCTTTTGATCCATCATTTACTATTATAACTTCACAATCTGTATCTATTGCCTCATATACAGATTGTAAGCTTTTTTCTATATATTTTTCAGTGTTATATACTGGCATAATTATTGAAAATAAAAAGTCTTTGTTCATTTTTTCACCCACATTGTTAATTTTTTTCTACATTTTACTATAATACTACTATTTTTGCAAACATTATAAAAAAAATATCAAAATTTTCTACTTTTCGCCATTCCTGGAAAATATAGTAAAATAATTAAAACTTTATTTATAATATTTTTTACATTTTTAATATCTAGTTTTTTCTTTGTTAAATAGCTAAATAATATATAATGTTTTACTACATAAAGTCTTTTGCCGAAATTAACACCTGACATGTCTTTTTCTAATATTTCTTTAAAATATTCATAATATCCAAATGGATTTTCTTTAAATATCTTTTTAATATTTTTAGTGTATCCATCTTTTTGATATTCGCATATCATTATCGGTTCATTTATGCATTTTATTTTATATTTTTCATCTAATTCATGATGAAGTCTTGCTTCTGTTCCAAACTTTTCATTTTTTTCTAATTTGTACTCATATTGTTTTCTAACATCTGAAAAATATACTAAAGCTTTTTCTCCATTTTCCCCTTCTTTAAAATACAAATCAAACATAGTTGTCTTTTCGTATTTAAATTCTTTACCTATATTATTTCCATCTTGGTCAAATTTCAAAAAGCACATTGCATATAGTTCTTTATCTGTTTTGCATTTTTCATATTCTTCATTTATTAATTTAAAACTATTATCTGCAAAAAAATCGTCTGAATCGCACTCTACAATTAAATCTCCTGTTACTCGTTTCATTAAATTGTTTAATGCTTTCATTTTCCCGCTATTTTCTTGAAAATAATATTTAATTTTCAAATTTGGATATTCTTTAAATTTACCTACTACCTCTTGAGTATTATCCATTGATCCATCATCCATTATTAGCCATTCTATTTGTATATTATCTTCTAAATTTCTAGCTATGCTATCATATAAACGTGGTAATAATTTTACCCTATTATATGTTGGTGTTAATATTGAAATTTTTAGCATTAAAATTTTCCTTCTTTCTTTATTACGGGCGGACAGAGGCGTCCGCCCCTACAGTGTTTGACATTAATATTTCTGTAAAACATAATTATAATAAATTTATATAGCCAATCATTCTTCTATTAATTTACAAATTTGTTCAATTATATTTCTGTTATCATATAGTTCTTGTGAATGTTCTTTTTCAAGGTTATTATCATTATGTATTAATATATTTTTTATTCCTTCATAAATTCCTTTTTCTGTGTTTTCGAATATTTTACTTTTATTATAATTTTCTACTGTTTCTCTTGCTGCTGTATTTGTTATTAAAATATATTTATCTAATATTTTTGCTTCTTCTAATACCATTGGGTATCCTTCAAAATATGTTAGTAAACAAAAGTAATCCGCTTTTTTTATATATGGATATGGATTTTCCTTTTTCCCTAGTAAATGAAATGTAGCTTGTACATTTTTTTCTTTTATTAAGTTTTCTAAGTCGGCTTTTTTGGGTCCATCTCCTACTATATAAAAATTATGTATTAAACCGTCTTTTATTAATTTACTATGTACATTTATTAATCTATCTACTGCCTTTTGCTCTACTAATCTACATACAGATACAAAATTTGTTGTTTTCTCATTAAAATTAACTTCTACTTTACTATTTGATTTTTTCAGAACTTCATCTTTTTCTATAAAATTATATATAACTTTTTTATTATTTTTCGTTTTATATGTACTTTCAAATTTCTTTAAGTTATCATTACTAACAAATACAAGTGTACCATATTTTTTGTATATAAATTTATCAATAAAAGCTTTTAATTTAGATTTAAAGCTTTTTCCAAATACTTTTGAAATGTCATTATGAACCCAAGCTATTTTTCTTTTTTTATCTTTTCCAACTGAAAAAATTCTTGTAATTGGACCTTCTAAGAAAGCTATCTCTTTGTCAAACTTTCTCCATATATATGTTTTATATAAAAACTTCGTACTAAATAATATTTTGAGTGCCATATACTTTTGTTCAAATTTACTTAATTCATCATATCTTTTTTTACATATATGTATTAATTTTATTTTACCATTTTCTATAGGGAATTTCAAGTGAAAAACCTGTGTATTTTAAAAAACGCATTAAAAAAACAGACAAAATCGCAAGAATTTTGTCTGTTTTCGCATGTTACTTATTTCATCAAGAATTTATCCACTGCGTCAGCCGCCTGTCTGCCCTCTC
>USJU01000044.1 GCA_900555085.1 uncultured Clostridium sp. | reverse complement strand
AACAGCGGGAGCTATAAAATAAATATGAAAAATTTAATTGTAGCGGCGGGCATTGACCGCCATAAAGATAAATATTAAAAATAATTATGAAAGGAAAGAAAAATGAAAATTTTATTAATTAATGGTGGACCACACGAAAAAGGCTCAACAAATGTTGCCTTAGAAGAAATAGCAAAAACTTTAAAAGAAAATAATATAGAAACAGAAATAATGTGGTTAGGAAACAATCCAATTGGAGGATGTATAGGTTGTAATTATTGCTTAAAAAATAATAATAGATGTTTTATGAAAGATAAAGTAAATGAATTTTTAGACAAAGTAGAAGAAACAGATGGATTTGTATTTGGAAGTCCAGTTCATTTTGCTGCTGCAAGTGGAGCATTAACATCCTTTTTAGATAGAGTTTTTTATGGAAGAGGAGAAATGTTTAAAGACAAGGTAGCTGCTTCAGTAGTAAGTTGCAGAAGAGGAGGTGCAACAGCAGCATTTGACCAAATAAACAAATATGCATTAATGAGTAATATGTATATAGTAGGAAGTTCATATTGGAACCAAATACATGGAAATAATGCAGAAGAAGCGAAACAAGATTTAGAAGGATTGCAAACAATGAGAAATCTAGCAAAAAATATGGCATACATATTAAAATGTATAAAAAATGCAGAAGAAAATGGAATACCAAAACCACAATACGAAGAAAAAATAAAAACAAATTTTATAAGGTGAAAATAAATTCAAAAAAATGTTGCAATAAAAAAATATTTAATATAAAATAAATATGTAAAAATTAATCAATTATTTTTTTGAAAAATAAATAATGTTAAAAACTGTAGGGGCGGACGCCTCTGTCCGCCCAAAAAAATAAAAAACAAAAGAAGGAGATGCAAACAAATGAAGAAATATGATGAAAAATCAATTAAATCCAATTCTGCAATTACTCTAATAGCCTTAATAATAACAATAATCGTATTATTAATTCTTGCCGGTGTAACATTATCAATGGTAATGGGAGAAAGTGGAATATTTAGCAAAGCAAATAACGCAAGCGAGCAAACCAAAATATCAAATGCAAAAGAAATAATAAGAATGCAAGTGCTAGAAAACGAATTAAATAAGAAAACAAAAGATGCAAACACAAAGAGCGATGAAGATTTACAAGTGAATGTGGAAACCAAATTAACAGAAGAAGGATACAAAGTAGAAGAAGGAAAAATAAAAATAGGAGATACAGAAATAAATATAGCAGAAGAAATAGCAAATGCATCATCAGGAGAAACAAATAAAATAACAATAGCAGATGGAGATAACACACAAGGAACAGAACCAAAAACAATAGATGGAGAAAAAGCAACATATAAAAATCCAATAATCCCTGCAGGATTTAAAGCAGTAGATAATTCAATAGATAATACTATAGATAGTAATGCAAGTTGGACAAATGGAGAAGGATATAAATATGGATTAGTAATACAAGATAAAGAAGGAAACCAATTTGTATGGATAGCAGTAGATGGAACAAATGTAAAATTAGATAGATATCAATTTGAAGATAGTTTGAATTATGATAGTGAAAGTTACACAAAATATAGAGAAACAAAAAATGAAGCATGGACACAAAAAGTATCAACATATGGAGGATATTATATAGGAAGATATGAAGCAAAATATGAAAATAATAAATGCGTAGTAAAACAAGGAAATGTTCCAACAGTAAATGTTACTAGAGATACAGCAAGAGGATATGCACAAAAAATGAAAACTGATTATGAGTATGGAGTAACAACAGACTTTTTAAATAGTTATATGTGGGATACAGCACTAAAATATATAGATTATTATACAAACAGTAGCTTTTCAACAACAACAGGATTAGGAAATGCAGAAAAGAAAAATAGTGGAGTTGTAGCAAGTGGTTCATATAGTGATGATATAAAATGTAATATAGCAGACATGAGTGGAAATGTATTAGAATGGACAACAGAATATTATAGTTCGAAAACTCCATGTGTTGGTCGTGGTGGCTATTACGATTTTAGCTATGCAGCGTGTAGACGTAATTACTACTTTACCAGCGCTAGCGGTGGTAATGTAGGGTTCCGTTGTGCGCTTTATTGGTAACCCTGATTTCTGCATAAAAATAAATCAACCATTGAAAAATAATAAAAAAAGGTATAAAATACAATACAGAAAAGGAGCTGATTATATGTTAAAAGAAAAATTAATGGATGATTTAAAACAGTCTATGAAAGATAAAAATGTTGTGAGAAAGAATGTTGTACAAATGGTAAGAGCAGCAATATTACAAGTTGAAAAGGATAATGGAATAGAAGTAGAAGATAACAAAATTTTAGATATAATAGCTAAAGAAGTAAAAAAGAGAAAAGACTCTTTAGCAGATTTTGAAAAAGCCGAAAGAGAAGATTTAATAAATCAAGCAAAAGAAGAAATAGCAATATTAGAAGAATATTTACCAAAACAACTTACAAAAGAAGAATTAACAGAAAAGGTAAAAGAAATAATAAAAAAAACTGGAGCTACATCAATGAAAGATATGGGAAAAGTTATGAAAGCATGTAAAGAAGAAATAGGAGCTTCAGCAGATGGAAAAGCAATAAACGAAGTTGTAAAAGAAATATTATCATAAATAAAAAAATGTCAATTTTATATTGACATTTTTTTTATTTAATCATACAATATAAATGTGAACATATGAATAACTATTCATATAATAAAAATAGGAGAATATATATGGAAGTAGAAGAAAATCAAGAACAAAATATTATAAGATTAGATACAGTAAATAAAGTTAAAGAAAATATGTTAGAAGAAGAAAAAATATTCGATTTAGCTGAACTATTTAAAGTATTTGCAGACTCTACAAGAATGAAAATTATTTGTGCACTTGAAGAAAAAGAACTTTGTGTAGGCGAAATAGCCTATATAACAAATTCAACACAAAGTGCAATATCACATCAGCTTAGAGTTTTGAAACAAGCAAAACTTGTAAAATACAGAAAAGATGGAAAAGTGGTTTATTACAGTTTAGATGATGACCACGTAATAGAAATTGTAAAGAAAGGTCGTGAACATATTGAAGAAGTATAGATACGATGTTATTGATTTAGACTGTGCAAATTGTGCAAAAAAAATCGAAGATAAAATAGCAAAAACAGAAGGCTATAAAAATGTTATATTAAATTATTCTACATTAAAGTTATCTTTTGAAACAGATAAAGAAAATCCACTAAACGAAATAAGAGAAATTGTCCAAAAAATGGAACCAGATACTCAAATTGTAGAAGAGAAAAAGGAAAATACTAAAACAGAAAATGAAAGCAAAAAAATTAATATGGAAATAATTAGATTAATTATAGGAATTTATATTGCAGCTATAGGTTCTATGGGAGTATTTTCAAATGAATTAATAAATACCTTATGTATAATTGCAGGATATGTAATTTTATTATTTAAAACTGCAAAAAAAGCATTGAAATTGTTATGGAAAAATCATAGCTTAGATGAAAGTGCTCTAATTACTATCTCATGTATAGGTGCATATTTAATAGGAAAACAAAGTGAAGGTTTAATGGTTATTGCATTATACGAAATAGGAGAAATACTAGAAGATAAAGCTGTTAATAAAAGTAGAAAATCTATAAAAGAATTAATGAATATAAAACCAGAATATGCAAATTTAAAAGAAAAAAATGAAACTAAAAAGGTATCACCTGAAGATGTAAAAATAGGAGATATAATTGTTGTAAAAAACGGAGAAAAAATACCTTTAGATGGTATTGTAACAAAAGGAAATAGTTCATTAAATACAGCTGCTCTAACAGGAGAATCTAAATTACAAAATGTAAAAGTTGGAGATAAAGTTTTATCTGGAAGCATAAATGTAGAAGGATTAATGGAAGTAAAAGTTACAGAAAAATATGAAAATTCAACAGTTAGCAAAGTTTTACAATTAGTTGAAACTGCAACAGATAGAAAAGCAAAAACAGAAAACTTTGTATCAAAAGCAGCAAAAATATATACACCAATTGTTATAGGTCTTGCAATAATAGTAGCAGTATTTATGCCAATGGTAATAAAAAGTGTAAGTTATAGTGAAAGTATTTATAAAGCTTTAGTATTCTTAGTAATTTCTTGTCCATGTTCAATTGCAATATCTGTTCCACTAAGTTATTTTTCTGGAATAGGAAAATCATCTAAGGAAGGTATTTTAGTAAAAGGAAGTGATTACTTAGATGGAATAAAAAATATAAAAGAAATAATTTTCGATAAAACAGGAACAATTACAACAGGAAAATTTGAAGTTGTAGAAGTTAAAACCTATGGAGAATTAAATGAGGAAGAAGTTTATAAATATTTTGTTTATGGAGAAAAATTTTCAAATCATCCAATAGCTAAATCTATTTTAGAATATAAACATATAGATATAGATGAAAGTAAAGTGAAAAATTTAAAAGAAATATCAGGAAAAGGTATTTCATATGAATTTGAAGGAAAAACAATAAAAATAGGAAATAAAGAATTAGTAGAAGAAAAAACAAATAGAGAAGTTAATGGAACAGCTCTATATTTATCAGTAGATGGAAAAGTAGAGGGTGCAATAATATTAAAAGACAAAATTAAAGATAATATGAAAAATACATTTGAGAAATTCAAAAAATTAGGAATTAAAACAAGAATGTTTACGGGAGACAGAAAAGAAGTAGCAGAAGAAGTAGCAAGTGAAGTAGGAATAGACGAATATAAAGCAGAAATGTTACCACAAGACAAATTTAATGAATTAGAAAAAGTAATAGAAAGCAATAAAGATGAAAACTACAAAGTAGCATTTGTAGGAGATGGAATAAACGATAGTCCAGTAATAGCAAGAGCAGATATAGGAATATCTATGGGAGGAGTAGGTGCAAGCAGTGCAATAGAAGCCTCAGACGTTGTAATAATGACAGATGAAATAGAAAAAATAATAACAGGAATACGTATTTCTAATAAAACAAATAGAATAATAAAAGAAAACTTAGTATTTTCAATAGGAATAAAAATATTAGTATTGCTACTTACAATACTTGGAATATCAGACATGTGGGAAGCAGTATTTGCAGACGTAGGAGTAACATTAATTACAATTTTCAATACACTTAGAATTTTAAAGTAAATTTGTAGAAAAAGTCAGCTGAATTGAATTTTTTAAGATTCATTTCAACTGGCTATTCTTTTATGGAATTTATACCAAAATAACAATTGCCAAAATTAAATTTATGTTATATAATAAATTGCGTTAATGGTTAAAATAATGAAATTATTAATAATATATAATTTTTAGGAGATATAAAAATGAGTGAAAAAACAAAGGATATTTTAGAATGGATATTTTGTATAGTTGTAGCAGTTGTTTTAGCTTTATTAGTAAGATATTTTTTAGGAACACCAACAATAGTTAAGCAACCATCTATGTATCCGACTTTAAAGGAAAATCAAAGACTTATTTTAAGTAGAGTTGGAAGAACCATGAAAAAGCTTCCAAACAGAGGAGATATAATTACATTCGAGGCTCCAAGTGAATCTTATACAAGTGCAGAAGAATATGACAGTAAAAATCCAGTAGCTAAATATACAAAAAATTATACAGGAATAAGTAAATTTGTATATAATTTTTTAGAAATAGGTAAAATTAGCTACATAAAAAGAGTTATAGCTCTACCAGGAGAACATGTAGAAATAAAAGATGGTGGAGTTTATATAAATGGTTCTAAATTAGAGGAAAGTTATTTACAACCAGGTGTTGTTACAGACTCACTAGGAGGAGTATACACTGATTTTGTAGTTCCAGAAAATTGTGTATTTGCAATGGGCGATAATAGACCACAAAGCACAGATTGTAGAAGATTTGGTTGTATTCCATTAGAAAAAATAGAAGGTAAAGTAAAATTAAGAATTTGGCCATTAAATTTATTTGGAAAAGTAGATTAATATAAAGGTGAAAATAATAAATGTCTTTTGAAAAAATAATAGGAAATAACAAAATAAAAAATGAGCTAATTAAAGCTTTTAGAACAAACAGTATTGCTCATAGTTATATATTTTCAGGTCAATATGGAATAGGCAAAAAACAAATAGCAATAGAATTTGCTAAAATGATATTATGTTTAAATAAAGATAATGCACCATGTGGTGAATGCAAATCTTGTTTAGAACTTGAAAATGACAATAATCCAGATTTTAACATAATAAAACCAGATGGAAAAATAAAAATAGATCAAATAAGGCAAATGCTTGAAAAAGTTTACGAAAAACCAATTATATCTGATAAAAAAGTATATATTATAGATGATGCAGAAACCATGACAGTAGAGGCTCAAAATTGCTTATTAAAAACACTAGAAGAGCCACCAGAGTATATAGTAATAATTTTAATTACATCAAATGAAAGCAATTTAATAAACACTATAAAATCAAGATGTTTAAAGCTGACATTTAATCCACTAGAAAATAGTGAAATAAAACAATATTTAGAAAAAAATTTTGACTTTCAAAATGTTAGTGAAACTATGTTAGAAATATTTGAAGGAAGCATAGGTAAGGCCTTAAAAGTAAAAGAAAAGCAAGAATTATATAATAACATAGAAACAACACTTAGCAATTTTAGTTGTGAAAGTGTAATAGACTTAATAAATAATGCAACAGAAATATACAAAGGAAAAGAAAATATAAATGAAATTTTAGAATACTTCAATATTTATTTTTTGAAAAAAGCAAAAGAAGAATATAACAATGCAAGTAAATATGTAAAAGCAATTGAAATTGTAGAAGATACAAAAAAAAGACTTGTATATAATAGTAATTATGACATGACAATAGACAATTTATTAATAAATATTTGGGAGGAATTAAATAGTTGAAAACAATAGTTGGAATTAGATTTAAAAAGCCTGGAAAAATATATTTTTTTGATCCAGGAGATATAGAATTTAAACTAAAAGATTATGCAATTGTAGATACATCAACAGGAGAAGAATATGCAGAAGTTGCAATAGCAAATAAGCAAGTTTCAGGAGAAAGAATAGTTGCACCACTAAGAAAAGTAATAAGAAAAGCAACTTATAAAGACAGAAAACATTATGAAGAAAATAAGAGAAAAGAGAAAGAAGCATTTAAAGTTGCAGAAAATAAAATAAAAAAACATAAACTAAAAATGAACTTAACAGATGTTGAATATAAATTTGACAATAGTAAAATTACATTTTATTTTACATCAGATGGAAGAGTAGATTTTAGAGAGCTTGTAAAAGATTTAGCTGCAATATATAAAACAAGAATAGAATTAAGACAAATTGGAGTAAGAGACGAAGTACGCAGAATAGGAGGAAACGGCGTATGTGGTAGAGAACTTTGTTGTTGTTCATTCTTAAATAATTTTGATGCGGTATCAATAAAAATGGCAAAAGAACAAAACTTATCTTTGAATCCATCAAAAATTTCTGGAAACTGTGGAAGACTTATGTGTTGTTTAAGATATGAACAAGAAGCATATGAAGAAAAACTTGCAAGAATGCCCAAAATAGGAGCAATTGTAAAAACAGAAGATGGAGAAGGAACAGTAGATAGCATAGAAACATTAAAAGAAAAGATAAGAGTAAAATTTGAAGACAAAGAAGATGGATATTACTTTAAAAAATATAAAGCATCAGACGTAAAAATACTAAAAAATATTGAAAAAGAAGAAATGAACGAAGAAGAAAAAGAAAACCTAAAAGAATTAGAAGAAATGGAAAAATTATCAAAAGAAGAAAATTAAAAATATGAAAAAACTGAAAGAAGGTGAAATAAAATGGCATATAAAATAACAGAAAAATGTATAAAATGTGGAGCATGTGCAAACGAATGTCCAGTAGCATGTATAACAGAAGGAGAAGAAACATACATAATAGACAAAACAGCATGCATATCATGCGGAACATGTGCAGGAGTGTGCCCTGTTGAAGCACCAATTGAGGAATAATTATTTTAGGTAGAAAAAATAAAAATACTAGAGTGTATCAGACTCTAGTATTTTTTGCTATGTATATAAAATTTAAAATAATGTTGAAAAATGACATATAATGATATATAATACACAAAATGCAAATGGCATTTGTGTAGCAACTGTAGTAATAACTATTAGACAGGAGGTATAACAAATGAAATATGAAGTATTAGCATCAACGAAACCAGAGTATGAGCTTCCAATTAATGAGGCAAGAACTTTCTCAGGCAAAATGGCAGGTATTTGTTATATGCCAGATACTGTTGAAACTTTGCTTTCAGAACCAGAAGAAAAAAGCAACAAAAGAGCAAATGGAACAGAAACAAGTGGACATCACAGTGTATTTGGACATGTTAAATACAATTTTGCTTTTGAAGGTGTACCTAAAATTATGGCGATGATTTTAAATAATGAGAAGGAGTATGATACTTCTGAAAAATCAGCCAGATATACGAAGATGGAACCTTCAGAAGAAGAAAAAGCCTTGTATGAAAAGTGGATTGGAATTTTTGAAAAGGAAATTCTAAAATTATACACTGAAATGGATGAGAAAAAAGCTCACAAACTTGCAATGGAAAATGCAAGATACTTAATTAGTGTATTCACTCCAGCAACAACAATGTGTTACACTACTAGCTTAAGGCAGATGAATTACCTTGTTCATTGGGCAAAAGATTTTGTAGAAAAGGCAGAAGGAACAGATTTTAATAAACTTTTGAAACCTGTACTGGGAGAATTTTCTACAATGATGAGTAAGTATTGTCAAGAAAAAATGCTAGATGGTAAAAGCCGTACATTTTCCCTTTTTTCTAATGTAGAACGTCAGGAAGAATGGGGAGAAAATTACTGTTGTAATTATGTAGCTACTTTCGCACAGGTAGCACAAGCACAGAGACATCGTACAATTTCATACGAAATTAAAGTACCAAATATTGAGGATGCAAAATTTTTTGTACCACCAATAATTAGATTAACAGACTTTGAGAAAGAATGGCTTAAAGATATTAAATCTTTGGCATACAGATATCCACAAGGAATGTTGGTAAGAGTAAATGAAAGAGGAACAGTAGAAAATTTTGTACTTAAGTGTAAAGAGCGCTTATGTGGTTGTGCACAGTTGGAGATTGCAATGCAAACAATGGAAACAATGATTAAATACTTGGAAAATACTAAAGAAACAAATCAAAGAGTATATGAATATTTATTACCATATTCAAAAGGTGCAAGATGCACATTTCCGGATTACAAATGTCCTAAAAAATGTGATTGGGGACCAAAGGGAGCATTTAGAAGATTAGTATAAAAAAATCATATACCAAACAAATAAGCACGCAATTCTCAAATTTATAGGGAATTGTGTGCTTTTTTTGTAGGGCAGATGACCATTGTCTTCCAGAATATAAAAAGATATATTACAATTTAATTGATATGAATAAAAATTTTTAAAAAGCAAAAAATACAAAAAGGAGTTGATAAGAATGATAGAACGTGTAAATTCACAAGAATGTGAAAACAAAATAGAAAGTAATGAATTAGTTATAGTAGATTTTTTTGCAACCTGGTGCGGACCATGCCAAATGATAGCAAAAGAATTAGAAAAATTAGAAAATGAATATAATATTTTGAAAGTAGATATAGATGAAAACCGCGATTATGCAATAGATAAAGGAATTGAAGCGGTTCCAACAATATTTATATATAAAAATGGAAAGAAGATAAAAGAAATAGAAGGTTATAAAACGGCAGAAGAATTGAAACAAGAAATACAAAATATATAAGGAGTATAAATTATGAAAGGCTATATATATAATCCTGATAGAGAATATACAGAAAAAATACTAAATGGAATTTATAAAAAAGATGGGCATTGCCCTTGTAGATTAGAAATGAATGAAACAACACTTTGTCCTTGTGATGACTTTATAAATAAGAAAATATGCAAATGTAATTTATTTGTAAAAATACAAAAAAGATAATTAAGTATAAAAAATACCAAACATGGAAAAACTAACCTAAAATACATAAATTTTAGGGAGTGAAGTTTTTTAAATGTTTGGTATTTTAAATATTAATGGAATTGCTCTTGATAAACAAAAATTAGAAGAATACATTGAAAAGTTTGCATCTGATAATTCTGTTACAAAAAATTCAGATATACAAACATATCCAATTAACGATATGCTTAAAAATTTTGAATTTATTACAAGAGTATATAATTTGCTAAATGAACATGTTAAGTTAAAAATAAACATACATCCTGCTGGAGAATGGCTTTTAGATAATTATTATATTATAGAAGAAAATGTAAAAAGTGTTCAAAAAGAGCTTAGTTTAAATAAATATAAAAATTTAGTTGGAATTTCAAATGGAATTTACAATGGCTATGCACGTATATATGTGTTGGCTTACGAAATTTTAGCTTTTACAGAAAACAATGTGGATAATTATAATTTGAATTATATATTACAAGCTTATCAAAAAAAGAAAAGTTTAAGTATGGAAGAAATATGGAATATAAACATATTTCTTAAAATTGGTTTAATAGAAAATATTGCACGAGTATGTGAAAAAATATATTCAAGTCAAATTCAAAAATATAGAGCAGAAAATATATATGAAAGATTAGTAGAAAATAAAAACAAAAATGAGCTAATATGTAGCCAAAACAATAAAATTCAAACAGCAAAGATAGGGTATGGAGAGTTAAAATACCCTTTTATAGAATATTTATCTTACAAGTTAAAAAAAGCAGGAAGAAAAGCTAGAAACTTTTTTGATGTTTTAGAAGAACAAGTAAACAGAAGCGGAACAACAATATCTGAAGTAATAAAAAAAGAACATTACGATATTGCACTAAAAAAACTCTCAATGGCCAATAGTATAACAACCTTAAAAAGACTTGCACGAATGAATTTCTTGGAAATTTTTGAAGATGTAAATGGAGTAGAAGAAATATTAAAAAAAGACCCCGCTGGGATATACGAAAAAATGGATTTTGAAACAAAAGAATATTATAGAAATGTAATTTCAGAAATTTCTAAAAAAACAAAAATTTCGGAGTTATATATTGCTCAAAAGGCTTTAGAATTATCGCAAAAAGGAAACAATCCAAAAAATTCACATATAGGATATTATCTAATTTCGGATGGAAAAAATAATTTATATAAAATAATAGGATATAAAAACAATGAAATTAATAAAAGCTTAAAAGCTAAAATATATGTATATGGAATAAGTGCTATAAGCCTTATTATAACACTAGCATTAATGAAAAATCACTATAAAGTAGATTTATTTATAGCAATAATTTTATCAATATTTCTATTTATACCTGTATCAGAAATTGTTATGCAATGCACACAATATATACTTGGAAAAATTGTAAAACCAAAAATATTGCCAAAAATGGATTATAGTGATGGAATACCAGAAGAAGAGGCAACCTTTGTTGTAGTACCAACAATAATAGATAGTGAAAAAAAGGTAGAAGAAATAATTCATAAATTAGAAGTATATTACTTAGCAAATAGAAGTGATAATTTATATTTTGCTCTTTTAGGAGATTGTACAACAACTAAAAACGAAGTAGAAGAAATAGATGCAAAGCTCATAGAAAGAGGAAAAAAACTAGTAGATAAATTAAATGAAAAATATAATAAAAAAATATTTTAT
>USJU01000043.1 GCA_900555085.1 uncultured Clostridium sp. | reverse complement strand
CGGGTCGCCCTAAGGACGCCGACCCCTACAATATTTGACATTAATTTCTCTATAATATTCTACCACTTACACGGCATTTCAAAACAATATATTTGAAACTATTTAATGTAGAGAAATTCTAAAAAAACTAAGATTCTCCTGTGGCTGGGTTGCCCTCATCTTTTTTGTCTTTTTCTTTGTCTTCTAATTCTATTTTTCCTTCTTCTTCTTTGCTTTTGTTTTCTTCTTTTGGTTCTTCTTGTTTTTCTTCTGGCTTTTCATCTTCTTTTTGATTTTCTTCGTTTTCTTTTCTTATATTTTTTTGCACTTCTTCTATTTTTCCTATTACTATTCTTTCTTTTATTAGGTCTGACCTAATGCTTAATATTGCCGCTACCATACATATATACGATATTGTTGTGTACATTACTTCAAAGTATTTTATATAAAATCCTGTATAAGTATTTATTATTATATAAGCTACATTTAGTATTATTGGCAATGTTAAAGCATGTATTGCCATTGCATATGATGCTGAATATTTTAGCTTTACTCTTACTATTCTTGCCGTTATTACTCCTAATAATGCTAGTATTAATGCATCTGTTAATATTGAAATTGAATATGTTATATATAAGTAAACATACATTACTACAAACATTTCAGCATATAACATATACATTTTATTATCTTGTAGTTTATTTACTAAGTCTGTTTTTGTAAATTCATCTGATATTCCATAGCTATTTTGCATATCTGAATAAGTTTTTTCTACGTCTCCCTGTAAAAGTGAACTTCTAAATATAACTTTATCTTTTAAAAATAGTATTCCATAATTATATAGTCCTATTTTTTCTTTATAACTATTTATTTCTTCTTCATTTTCTGTTTGTGTATCTATTATTATTTTATATGAAATATCTTTTGTATCATCATTACTTTGTAATTCTATTTTTTGATTATCCTTAAATTCTAAATTTCCTTCTTTATAGCTAAACTCTGGTAAATCATTTTTTATATAATTTGTAGTTTTGTTTATTATCATTCCATATTTTACACTAAAACTTAACGCAATAATTAATACAAAAATCAAAGCAAATTGGAAAAAATATTTAAATGACTTAGAAAGTTTTTCAACTGCAAATATTTTATATTTTTCAAAGTCTTTTATACTTATTAAAATTCTTTTCCAAAAAGATATTTTTTCTTCAACTTTTTCTTCCATTATTTATACTCCCTTCTTATGCGTGGATCTATATAAATAGGGTTTACATCATAAATTGCTTTATCTCCAACTTTTACATTTTCGTCTACTATAACTGTTGAATGGTACATTCCAAGTCTTCCTGCTAATTTATAGTTTTTATTATTTATATTTACTTTTAAATATTGCTTTTTGAAAAATCCTTTTATATCGTTTAATATATAACGTAATTTATCAACTTTTCTAAACATATCTTGTCTTGAACTTACATTAAATCCATCTGAATGTCCAACAGGAATTATTGCCACTTTTGTTTCTTTTTTTGTTAAATAAATATTTGAATATCCAATATTAAAATTAGCTGGCAATGTTCTTACTTCTGCAACTTTACTTTCTAATATTCCTATTTTCTTTACTCCAATTTTATTTTCTACAGATAGTCTGCCCACAAATGCTGATCCAACTCTTACCGCATCTAAATGCATTTCTGGAAATTTTACAAATGCAGATGAATTGCATACATGTTTTAATTTGAATTTAATATTATTTTCTTCTAAAAATTTTTCAACATTCATAAATTTTTCAAATTGTTCTTTTGTTATTTTATCATCATAAAAAGCAATTGAGAAATGTGTAAAAATTCCTTCAAATTCAATATTTGAATTTTGTTTTATTGCTTTTAATATTTCATCTCTTTTAGTATAAACAAATCCATATCTTCCAAAGCCTGTATCTATTTTTAAGTGTGCTTTTATTTTTTTATTTTTTTCACTTGCTATTTCATTTGCAATTTTAGCAGATTCTAAAGAACCTATTGTTAATGTTATATTATTTTCAATTAAACTTTGTACTTCTTCTTTTAAACATGTTGAAGATAATAATAAAATTTCTTCTTTTATTCCATTTTTTCTAAGTTCTAAAGCTTCTTCAATTGTTGCAACAGCAAATATTTCTATTCCGATTATCTATTAAAAATTCCGTTAATTTTATTAAATCTAAACCATACCCATTAGACTTAACAACTGCAATTACTTTACTATCATTTGCATATTTTTTTATCTGCCTAACATTATGTTTTAAATCTTCTTTGTTTATTACTAACTCTTTCAATTTTATCTCCTTGTTTTTTTGTTAAATCTTCATTTTCTTATCAAAAGACAAATATATTTGTTTTGAAATACCGCGTAAGCGATCAAACGAGCAAATATCTTTGCGAGTGCGATTTGGAGCAATCTTCCTTATTTTATAATCAAAAGATTGCGACACCAAGGTATAAAAAACAATATATTTGTCATTTAAATCAAAATGTAATTTAACAATTATTTCTTTCATATTTTACACTATTGTTTATTTTTTTACAAGACAAAAACCGCAAATATTTGCGGTTTTATTTTTATTTTCTTGCTTTTGCAAGTCTTTTTATATATCTTACTTTTCTAAATATTTTTTCTGCTATTTTATATAACTTATATGTTAATGGTTTAAATGGTATATATAGTTCTCCTATGAATTCTGTATATTCTGCGCCAAATCCTTTTTTAAATCTATATAATCCATTACTATTATCTGCAACTCCAGGTACTCCACGTAAATCGAACATATCGTCTCCACGTGCTATTGAAATTTTTATCATTTCCCAATATAGCAAATAATTTGGCATGACATTTCTATATTTATTACTACTTGCTCCATATAAATACCAAGTTTTATTTCCATACATTATTGGTATTACCCCTGAAATTGGTTTTCCTTCATAATATGCCATTAGTACTTTCATATGTTCTGGTCCAAGTTCATCATACATTTTTTCAAAGTATTCTAATGGACGTATTATAAATCCATCTCTTGCTCCTGTTTCTATCATTATTTTATGAAAATCTTTTAAATCTTCTCTTGTTCCATCTTTTACAGTAACACCTTTTCTTGTTGCTAAACGTACATTATATCTTGTTTTTGAATGAAATCCTGCAAATATTTCGTCTTCTGTTTTTCCTCTCATATCTAATCTAAAAACATAACGTGGTTGTATTTCTTCGCTAAAGTCTTTTGCATCGTCTTTAACTTTATATCCTAAAGTTTCAACTATGCTTCTAAATTCTTTATCAGCACTTTTTATATCTGGTTCTATTTTTATAACCATAGCTTTATATTTTTTTGCTAATAGTTTTATTCCTTCTGTAAGTTGAGTTAAAACTTCTACATTATGAATATCACATACAGGTCCACGAGATGAATACATTAAATATCCAAAAATAGGAATTTTACGTATTAAAACACTTATAGAACCTATAATGTTTCCATTGCTATCTTCTGCTAAAACAACTTCATTTTTCCAAAAAGATTTAACTTTTCCCCATTCTAAAGATTGTTGAAAATTGCATCTTTCATGTCCTTCTAAAAATTTTTTATATAATTCTTTGTCTTTTTCTTCTAATATTCTCAATTTAATTCCTCCTATTTTTTTAATATTGTTTTGCACTTAATTTAATTATTAAGTCCATATTATCATCTTTTGCTGCTTTATTTCTTCTTATTTTTCCACACTTTTTACACTTAAATACTATTACATAGCCCTTTTTGCTATCTATATCAATTCCAACTGGTTCTAAATCTCCGTGGCATTCTTCTTGCCTATCTCCTGGATTTATATCTACATGTTTTGAATGTAAGCAATACGGACAATGGTTTCTACAAGAATACCCTAGTTTTGTTACTTTTTTTCCGCAGTTTTCACATATAAATTCTTCGTCTATTTCTGTAAATTTTCTTTGCATTTTTCTCTCCTAATATTTAAAATCTCCACCGCCTATAAATTCTCTAAGTAAAGAGTTTGTAGGTACTAAGTCATCTGGTATATCTTCAAAATATTTTAAAAATTCTCGTATTCTTTTTGCTTCTGAAAATTCTATGCTTCTATTATCTATGGCTTCTAATTGTGGAAGTGCATATTTTTTCAGAACACATATTTCATATATTAAAGATGTATTAAACATTGCATCTGCTTCCTCTTGAAATGGGAATATATTTTTTAATTCTCCTCTGTTTACAGAATCCCACATTTTTAGTGTGTGAATTGCAGAGTAGCTTCTAAAGTTTGAATCTCTAACTATTCTTCTTATTAATCTTGAATCTGTTGTAGATATTCTATTAAATTCATCTATATTAAGTACTGTTAGTGCACTTATATATACTTTGAACTTTTTATTTCTTGGAATCTGCGCTGTTAATCTATCATTTAAGCAGTGTATTCCTTCCATTACTATAATATCATCTTTTCCTAATTTAATCTTATTTCCTTTATATTCTTTACTTCCTGTTGTGAAATTAAATGTTGGCATTTCCACTTCTTCACCATTTAATAAACGTTCTATGTGTTCATTTAATAGTTTCATATCTACCGCTTCTATTGCCTCAAAATCATATTTTCCGTCGCTATCTACTGGTGTTTGTTCTCTTTCTACAAAGTAGTTATCAACAGATATAGTTACTGGTTTTAGTCCATTTAATTGTAATTGAAGACCTAATCTTTGTGCAAATGTAGTTTTTCCTGATGATGATGGTCCTGCAATTAATACCATTTTTACATCTTTCTTTTCTGCAATACTATCTGCTATTCTTGATATTTTCTTTTCATGTAATGCTTCATCTAGCATTACTATATCTTTAGCTTTTCCATCTCTTATTGCTTTATTTAATTTTGTTAATGTTTCTATATTTAATACCTTATGTATTTTTTCATAATCTGCTAGTGCTTGTAATAATTTTTTATTATCTATAAATTCAGGAACTTTTGTTATATCTTTTTTACTTGGATATCTTATTAAAAATCCATTGCTATATTTTTGTATTTCAAAAATTTTCATATAGCCTGTTGAAATTGGCATTACACCATAAAAGTAATTGAAATAATCTTCACAATAATATAACGAGAATTTCTTCTTACTTTTATTTTCTAACTGAAGTCTTCCTTTTACTGTATCTACATTTTTATAAATTTCTTCTGCTTCTTGTTTTGTAAATTGTTTTTTTATAATAGGAATATTTTTATTTACTATTTCTTGCATTTTTTTATGAACTTCTTCTAATAGTTCATCTGTTATGTCCATATTCTTTATAGTACAAAACATAGAGTTGCTAAGTTGATATTCAACACCAACTTCGGCTTGTGGATATAATTCTTCAAAAGCTTTTGACATTACATATAAAAGCCCTCTTATATAAATTCTCATTCCATCTGCATTTGATATATCTAAAAGTTCTATTTTAGAATCCATTTTTATTTCATGATTTAACGATTTTATTTCATTATTACATATACATGCTATTGTATTGCTTGTACATTCTTCTTTCAAAGCATCGATTACTCTTTCTGGTTTTTCAATTTCAATTTCTTTATCTTTATATTGTACTTTCATATTTTTCCTCCTTAAAGTTTGGAACATATTCTTCTTCGTGCTTGCCTAAGTCTTGCATATAGCCATTATTTAGCCCTAACATATATATATGTTTTTCTATTTCTTTATATTCTTTTATATTTATTTTTCTATTTAGCTTTTCATCTTGTTTTGCTTTATATGTTGGGAAATATTGTGCCATAACACTAACATATGTATCTTTCCCTATATTTTCCTTGATATACTTTAACACATTTTTTGTATTTTGCATATAGTTTGGCAATATTAAATGTCTTATAATTACACCTTTTTGTATTATTCCATTTTCATCAAATATAGGATTTCCAACTTGGCTTATCATTTCTTTTATTGCTTTTGATGTAATTTCATAGTAGTTTTCTATTCCAGAATATTTTTTTGCTATTTCATTATTATAATATTTAAAATCTGGTAAATATACATCTATATAACCTTTTAACATTTTTATTGTTTCAACATTTTCATAACCATTTGTATTATATATTATAGGTATTTTCAAGCCTTTTTCTTTAGCAATTTTTATTGCTTCTATTATATGATAAACATACATTGTTGGAGTAACTAAATTAATATTATTTACACCTTTTTCTTGTTGTTTTATAAATATATTTGCAAGTTCTTCTATTGTTATTTCTTTTCCATAACCTTCGCCACTTATTTCATAGTTTTGACAAAACTTACAAGATAAATTACAGTTAGAAAAAAATATTGTTCCAGAACCATTTTTACCACTTATACAAGGTTCTTCAAACTCATGTACTGATGCTAATGCTATTTTTACATTTTTTCCAGCTTTGCATCTACCAATTTTTCCTTCTAATCTATTTACCTTACATCTGTGTGGACAAAGTTCACAGCTTTTCAAACCTTTTAGCATTTTTTCTCCATTCAAAACTCCTCCTATATAAATATAGAAGGAGCTTTTAGCTTTTATTACTTTAATTATCTCTCATCATTAGATTTTTGATTTTCTATTATTTGATTATATTTATTTTCTAAACCTTCATAAACTTTTTTTAGTTCATCTTGTGATTTTTCATTTCCTTGGTCATCTTTAGTAACATCTACAACGTTTTCACCTTGAAAATATTCTTTACCATTTACCATTACTTGTTTTGCATCTATATTAACATATTTATCATCAATTCTTCCTAATGTTGTTATTATAGTGTTATCATCTCTATTTATAAGAGTATACATATCTTCAATTCTATTTTTATCTGTAATATAATCACTTGCTTCTGTATTTTCTTTATAATCGTCAACATATTCTTGATTTTTATTTATAGTTATAAATTGTGGTTTACTTTTTATACAACCAATTTTATCATCATCAATATTATAGCCATATTCTGCTAAAATATCTTTTGCTTCAATTTTTTCTTCTTCAGGTGTTATTGTTAAAGTTACATCTACTTTTGTTTTATCTAAAAATTCTTTTCTTTTATCATCTGTTTTTGTTTGTGCTTCAACATTCACCTTATTTTCTTTTGGAGCATCTAATAATTTCACTCCTTTAACACCTGCTGTTATTCCTAATGATGCTGCAATTGCAATCCATGCTGCTTTTCTACGGCACTTTTTCTTTTCATTTCTTATAAATTTTTTTCTCTCTTCTGAATATAATTTTCTTCCTTTATTTTTTTCTTCTTCGTCTAATTTTTTTCTTATTGTAGTTGACCAAATTGTATACTGCGATTTTTTATTTTTCATATTAAAACATCCTTCCTTATATACACAACATTTATCTTATGTTATTATTTTCATTAATAATACTAACATATTTATATCATAAGGTTCATTTTTTTACAATATTTTTTAAGAAATAAAAAAAAATTTATTATTTCTATTGACAGAATATAAAAAATCTAGTATACTAATTTTCGTCGAAGGAAATGCTCCCTTAGCTCAGTTGGTCAGAGCAACCGGCTCATAACCGGTGGGTCCAAGGTTCAAATCCTTGAGGGAGCACCACTTTTTTATTTTAATATTTGGGTAGGTGGCCGAGTGGCTAAAGGCGGCAGACTGTAAATCTGTTCTCATTTGAGTACGATGGTTCGAATCCATCCCTGCCCACCATGAAAAGCATAGCAAAAGCTATGCTTTTTTTGTACTATAACGATGAATTTACAATCTAATATAATTTTACATTTATTCCAATTATTCCTCCTACTGCTCCTGCTACAATACTAGTAATTATCATAATTATTGAATGAATATTTAGTGAAAATTTCATACTTACAGTACTTGATAAAATATAAATTATTCCTATATATATGCCTCCTACTGCAATTCCTTTTATCATTCCTCTGTTTTTTTCTTTTATTGTACAAAATGAACTTCCTAACAATATTGAAATTGTATTTATAACTATTATGCTGCTTGTTTCAATGCTTTCAGAAATACTCGAATATGCTAGCACCGCTGATAAGATTATTAACGCTATTAAAGTAAATGCCAACGATATTAATAAACCTTTTCCTATATAATTTATACTATTTTTTATATTTTCTCCCATAAAAAAACCTCCTTTTAATTTTTATTCAAAAGAGGTTTTTTTATTACTATTCTTCTACAAATTCATCATTATTTGCTTCTTCATCTGAATTATTATCGTTATTATTATCTTGTTCTTCTTCATCTACTGTATTTGTATCTTGCGTTGTTATATTATTACCAGATTGTATATCTTCTATTTGATCTGTTTCTTTATCTGTAGATCTATTTACTTTTTTAATATTCATTGCATCAAAGTATTTTTCAAGGTCATAACTATATGCATTTTCATTTTGAACTCCCTCAATTTTATATGTTGTATTTCCAGAGGAAGTAATTGAATATACTGTATCTAATGCCACTGGAATTAAAGTTGCTCCTGTTGAATTTATTATACCATAATGTTTATCTTTTCCTATAACTATTGCTTCATAGTCATCTATTGTTACAACATTTCCAGATGATTTAGTGGTTGTTGTTCCTACTACACAACCAATGCTATCATATTCAATTGGTAATATAAGTTTTCCATTTTTATTATATATTCCCCATTTTTCATCTCTTTTTACTGGAATACAATTTTCATATAATAAATACTTATTTTTTATATTTGAATCTTTATATAAAGATGTATCAATTCCTATTTCATCATTTTCTATATAAATTACAATACTTCCTGTTTGATTTACTACACCATATTTATCATTTTGTTTTACTAAGTAAAGTCCTAAATCTTCATCAAGTATTTTTATCTCTTCATAATCTAAGCTAATTTTTGCTCTTCCTTGACTGTTTATTATTCCATATTTATTTGCGTTTTTTACTAAGTAATCTCCTGTGTTTTCTAAATATTTAATTTCTTCGTATTTTGGTCCTACTATTTCAGTTCCATCACTTTTTATTACACCTTTTTTGCCATCTTCTCTTTCAACAACAAGTATATCATTTTTCATTGCCTTTTGATTTGCAAACTCGTCACTTATTTTTTTATAACCATAATTTGCAATTTTTTCAGTGTAATATGTTTCTAAATATTCCATTGAAAACATATTTACATTTTTATCATAACTAAAATCAACATTTAAAATTTTCTTTATTCCGTCTGGTGTTGTGTATAATTTTTTATTTGAATATTTAATTTCCTCATCTAAATACATATATGAGTAAACTTCTTCATTTGATGATGTATCTATTTTATATATTTTATCCGAATTTGCTTCAAAAGTAACTGTTTCATCTGAAAAATTTATATAACCAGCTGAACTATCTTCTGAAATTTTTCCATATTCACCATTACAATAATCGTATCCTAATAATTGAGACATATCACTAATTGATACATATATTTTTCCATCTTCTGTAATTTGAAAATATCCATCGTTTATTACTTGGCTTTGTCCATTTAAATAAAATTTCATTGTTGTAGATTTTAAATAAAGTATTGTACCAATTATTGCAATTATTGCAACAACTAAAACTGATATTATGGCGATAATTATCTTTAAAGTATTGTTATTTTTCTTTTTTCCTGTTGCTTGGTTGTTATTCATTTCTTCAAATAAATCCATAAATTTTCTCCTTTTACTTTATATAACCATATTTTTTATAAAACTCATTTTTGAAATTTCCTAAGTTGTCATTCTCAATTTCTATTCTAACTCTTTCCATTAATTTAGTCAAGAAATATAAGTTATGAATTGAAAGCAATCTAACACCTAAAATTTCATTTGTTTTTATCAAATGACGTATGTAACCTCTTGTATAATTTCTACAAGTATAGCAATCACATTCACTATCTAAAGGTGACCAATCTCTTTCATATGTTGCATTTCTTACAACAACTTTTCCATTCCAAGTCATTGCTGTTCCATTTCTTGCAATTCTTGTTGGTAAAACACAATCACACATGTCTATTCCGGCCATTGCAGCCTCTATTAAGTAATCTGGTGTACCAACTCCCATTAAATAACGTGGTTTGTCTTTTGGCATTAATGGAGCCGTGTAATTTAGTATATCTATAAATACATCTTTTGGCTCTCCAACACTTATTCCTCCTATGGCATAACCTGGTAAATCTAAGTCAATTAAATCTTTTGCACTTTGACTTCTTAAATCTTTATAAAATCCACCTTGAATTATTCCAAATAAAGATTGTTCTTCTATATTTTTATGAGCATCTTTGCAACGTTTTGCCCATCTTGTTGTTCTTTCCATAGATTGTTTTGTATATTCATATGTAGATGGATATGGACAGCACTCATCAAATGCCATTATTATATCTGCACCTAAATCTTCTTCTGTTTTCATTACAGATTCTGGTGAAAAGAAATGTTTACTTCCATCTAAATGAGATTTAAATTCTACACCTTCTTCGTGTATTGTACGTAAGTCGCCTAAACTAAACACTTGGAATCCTCCACTATCTGTAAGTATTGGTCTATCCCATTTCATAAATTTATGAAGTCCACCAGCTTCTTTTACTATATCTTGTCCTGGTCTCAAATATAAATGATATGTATTTGAAAGTATAATTTGAGCATTTATTTCTTTTAATTCTTCTGGTGTCATAGATTTTACTGTTGCTTGTGTTCCAACAGGCATAAATACTGGAGTTTGTATATCTCCATGAGGAGTATGGATAACACCTCTTCTTGCCCCAGTTTGTTTACATTCGTGTAATAATTCGTATGTTACTGCATTTTTCATATTCTTTTCCCTTTCTTTTATTTTATTAATTTTTCTATTTCATTTTTATTTAAAAACTTCCATTTTCCAAGTGGAATATTTTTTACTGTTAATTCTCCAATTTTTGCTCTATGTAAAGCTAAAACATTTTTATCTATTGCTTTACACATTTTTCTTATTTGCCTATTCTTCCCTTCATGTATTGTTATCTGAATTCTTGAGATTTTCTTTTCTTTATCTATTTTTAAAATTTTTACTATTGCCGGTTTTGTTTTATAATTATCATCTATTATAACACCACTTTCTAGAGCTTTTACATTTTCATCTGTTACAATTCCTCTAACAGTTACATTATAAGTTTTGTTAATTTCATGGCTCGGATGAGTAACTTTATTTACAAAATCCCCGTCATTTGTAAGTATTAAAGCACCAGATGTGTACATATCTAATCTTCCAACTGGAACAATTCTTTCTTTTACTTTTACTAAATCTAAAACAGTATCTCTTCCAAATTGCTCTTTAGCTGTTGTTACATATCCTATTGGTTTATTAAGCAAAATGTATACATATTTTTTATTTTCATTATTTATTATTTTATTTTCAAATTCGACAACATCTTTTTCAGGATTTATTTTTGTTCCAAGCTCTATTATTGGTTTTCCATTAACTACTTTACCTTGTAATATTAGTTCTTCGCATTTTCTTCTTGATGCAATTCCTGAATCTGCCATAAATTTTTGTAATCTAATTTCTTCCATTTTTCTATAAATTTCCACCTTTTTTTTAGTATCAAATTTCGTGTTTTTGTATATTATATATTATAAGAATATTATTTGTTTTTAATTTCTTTTTGTGTTGTTTTCAATGATGCAAAAAGTTTATATAGATTTTCCGGTGCTTTGCACCGGATTTTGAATTTTGTAAA
>USJU01000042.1 GCA_900555085.1 uncultured Clostridium sp. | reverse complement strand
GTTTATTTGCATATTACTACGGAAATATATATCTAGATAAAGAAAATGATGGATATAAAATAGTAAAAATGAATTTTTGATTCAAAAGAGAGTAAAAAAGAAAGATGGTAAATGGGCTACTACAGGAGGACATCCAGTATCAGGAGAAACGAGTAAACAGGGAATAGTAACCGAAATTAAAGAAGAACTAGGTGTTAATGTAATAGAAGAAAATATTAAATTGTTTAAGACAATAAAAACTGAAGATGATTTTGTTGATATTTATTATTTAAAAAAAGATATAGATATAAAAAAAATAAAAATTCAGAAAGAAGAAGTTGAAGATGTAAAATGGGCGACTATAGATGAAATAAATGAATTAGTAAAAAACAAAGCTTTTTCTGAAAGCCATAGAATGTTTTTTAAAGATTGCTTAAAGTACTTGAATTTTAATAAATAGAATAGAAAGGCAAAAATATGGAAGTGATTTTTATTGAACCTATTTACAAAGATTATATATGGGGTGGAACAAAATTAAAGGAAAAATATAATAAAAAAACAGACAAAAATATTATTGCAGAAAGTATAGAAATTACTGCAAATAAATATGAAACAGTAAAGATAAAAAACGGAGAATATCAAGGAAAAACTTTATATGAACTTTTCCAAGATGTTCAGCTTAAAGAAAAAATATTTGGAAAGTATTGTATAAAGCAAAAAAAATTTCCAATTATAATAAAATTTATAGATGCAAGAGAAAATTTATCAATTCAAGTACATCCAAGTGATAGTGTGAATGAAAAAAATGAACTGTGGTATATAATTGAAAGTTCACAAGGATCACAGCTTATAGCAGGAATAAATAATAATATAACTAAAAAAGAATTTATAAAATCTATAAAAGATAATCAGATAACTAACAAAGTAAAGTATTTAGACATTAATACAGGAGATTGTATATATATTCCTTCTGGTACAATTCATTCAATATTAAAAAATATATTAATTTTAGAAATTCAGCAAAATAGTAATTTTACATATAGATTATTTGACTGGAACAGAATTGATAAAAATGGTAAGAGTAGAGAATTACATATAGAAAAAGCTATTAAGAACATAAAAATTTCTAATAAACCAAATAAAATCCACATTAATTCTAATAACGGAAATAATATAATAATAAAAAATGAGTTTTTTGATGTTAATAAAATTATTATAAAGGAAGAATTTAAATCATATAGTAACTTAAATACTTTATCAATAATGAATGTTATTGATGGAAGCGGTAAAATATATACTTCAAATAATGAGTATGTAATAAAAAAAGGAGATACATTTATAATTCCTGCTACAATGGGAATGTATAAGATTAGAGGTAATTTAGAAATTATAGAAACAAATATAGTGAAAGGGAAAAGATGAAGAAGTCTATAATATTTGATTTAGATGGAACATTATGGGATACATCTAAAGAAATTGAACAAATATGGAAAAAAGTTGCTCAAGATTATTATATTGAAGTTAATGAAGAAAAAATAAAACAAATAATGGGTTTTACTAAAAAAGAAATAATAGAATACTTATTTAAAGGAAATAGTGAAAAAGGAAACGAATTTATTACTGAATGCCAAGAAAATGAGAATAAATATTTGAGAAAAAATGGAGGATATATTTATAAAAATACAATAAAAACACTTAAGGATTTATCAAAGAATTATAATTTATATATTGTAAGCAATTGTCAATCAGGGTATATAGAAGCTTTTTTAGAACATTATTCTATTGAAGAATATTTTAAAGATTATGAATGTTCAGGAAACACAGGATTAAATAAAGAGGAAAATATAAAGAAGTTGATAAAGAAAAATAAAATCTTAAAAGCTGTATATGTTGGGGATACTATTAATGATTATAAATCGGCACATAAGAATAGATTACATTTTATATGGGCTGAATATGGATTTGGAAAATGCGATAAGTATTACAAAAAAATTAGAGATATATATGAACTAACAAAAATAAAAATATAAGTATAATATAATAGAAAATATAAATTAAGCAATTTTATATAATTTGCCAAAAATAAAAATATAATATAAAATAGAGCAAAATAAAAAAGGAGGAAAAACATATGCAAATTGCTGTAATACTTTCATTAATATTAAGTGTGTGGCATTCAATATTATTTTTTAGGCAAAGTGTAGGTATATCTGTAATTTTATTTGCTATACCAACAATATTTGCTACAATGTATGTTTTAGAAAAGCTAGGAAAAATAAAAAATAAAAAAGCATATATTCTTACAGTGCCAATACTTATATTAAGCAGTACATATCTATTTTTTAACAATACATATTTCAACATATTAAATATATTTGTAATTCTAGCTTTATTTGCTTCAATGATAACATGGGCTATAAGTGATAAATTAAAATTAGCGCATTTCTTTGAAAAAATATTTAATATTATAGTTGGACCAATAGAATTTTTAGGAAAGGGAATTTCTATAATAAGAGATACACTATTTACAACAAGTAAAGATAAGCCCAAAATAGCAATTTTTAAAAGAATTCTAAAAGCTATAATAATTGCAATACCAATATTAATAGTAATTTTATTTTTATTAATTTCAGCAGATGATGAGTTTGCAAAATTGTTTAGTGGTTTAGCAGATTATATTGTAAAAATATTTACAAATTGGGAAATTCTATATTTTATATTAAGAATTGCATTAATAATAATTTTATTTATCTATTTTGTAAGCTTTATATATAATTTAACAAATGAAAAAAGTTCATATAATGTAATAGAAAAAGTTTCAAAAACTAAAAGAATAAAAATTGATACATTTACAGTAAACACTATACTCACAGTTTTAAATGTTGTTTATTTAATATTTATAACAGTTCAACTAATACATATAGGTGATAATGTTTCAATTGAAAAGTTATCTACAACAGCAAGACAAGGATTCTTTCAACTTATGGTAGTTTCAATTATTAACTTTATTTTAGTAATTATTACAACTATAAATAGCAGCGAAGAGGGAAAAACAGCGAAAAATTATAAAAAAATTATGAACATCATAATGATAATTTTTACAGTTGTTATATTAGCAGTGTCTGTTCAAAAAATGATGTTATATGTTAATAGATATGGATTTACATATTTAAGAATTTTTGTATTATTTACATTGGCAACAGAAGCACTATTAATAATTCCAACAATAATGTATATAGTAAAAGAAAAAATGAATTTATTTTATTCATATCTTGCAATAATTATAATAATGTACACATTATTAAATGTTGTAAATGTAGATAAATTTATAGCAAAACAAAATATAGATTTGTATTTTAAAACAGGTAAAATAGATTTGGATTATTTAAAAGACTTGAAAAGTGCAGATGCTAAAATAGAAATAAAAAGACTTCTAAATAATGAAAAAAATACCGAAAATCTAAATGTAGAAGTAAACAACTATTTATATAAAGTTGAAAATGATATAAAAAGAGATGTAGAGAAAAATAAATTTACATGGCAATCTTTTAACTTTGCAAGAAACAGAATGAGAAAAGAAATAGAAGGCTTAAATTTAGAACATCAAAGTTATAATTATAAGAAAAATAAATATAACTATGATGATAATTATTCATATGATATAGATGAAGATTTTAATATATAAATGTAGGGGCGGTCATTGACCGCCTTAATTTATTTTCTTAATTTCTATTTTGGTATTTGCATCTATATTATTTACTAATGTACACATATCATTTCTATTTATAGCAACACAACCATGTGTTGCAGTGTTATTGCTACAATGAAGAAATATTGCACTACCTTTACATGGAACATTATTAGGATTAGATTTTATTTCTAATAAAAATTCATACTGAATTGGAAAATCTATTAAATGTTCGCTTGATTTCCAATCTTTTTGAATTTTAGTTGTATCAACTAATTGGTTGTAATACTTAGAACTACAATCATCTACCCAATACATATTAGAATTTATTTGAGTATATTTGTAATTAGAATTACAAATTTTATCATGTGTTCCAAGTAATAAACCTATGGAAAATTCGCCTATAGGAGTGCAATCATCACCTTCGTGTTTATCTGTAGTTGCTCCGTTCTTTCCAATAAATGCAGAAGTTTCAATGCCACATTTAGGAAACTTTAAAGTTATATTATTTGAATTAATTAAAACAGTAATTTTATTATCTATCATAATCTTCTTCTTTTTCCTTATCCAATTTTTCAAAAGTTTGTACTTTTTCAGCAAATTCCTTATAAATTATATCTTGAACACTTGTTAAAGTTTCATAATCAACTTTTGGGTCAAGTTTTTTTATAACATTATAACTATGCTCTGCAATCATTTGAGCAACACTTGCAACGTTTAAAGTATAATTAATTGCATCTAAATTTGAATTTATAGCATTTGTATAATTTCCTTTAATATCGCCATAAGGCCCTATGGGGTTACCGCCCATTCCAGAAAGTTCAATAAGTAAATCCTTAGGAAATGTAAGTCTAAAAATATCATTGCTAGATGTTGCATTTGAGTCTTTTGTATAAATAATATATTTTGAAGTTTCTTTTTTATCTATACTATTTTCGTTTAATCCTGTATTTTTATAGGTTTTATCTTGATAAGCTTTAGCAAAAAGGTAATTAACAATTTGTTTTTTTAACATATTATCTTGAGATAAATGTATTTCTTCTGGAGCGATTGCAGGTCTTTGAAAAATAAGTCCTCCAGTGCTGTGATAATTTAAATATGCAAATAATTTCCCTTTTTCCTGTAAAGAATCAAGCAGAGAACTAATTGCTAAAGTTTCTTTTTCAACATTGAATCCCTTTTCCTTATCAAAAGGACAATTTATAGGTCCTGGATGAGAAATGTTTATATTATTATGTCTAGGACTACTCATAAAAATATCTTCACCATTTAGAATTTGAGATATTTTCGGATTATAAATTGAATTTGCCTGAATATCTACTCCATTTGCATTTGAACTCCAAATATGTAAACAGTTTTTGGGTAAATCTGGATATTTCTCAAAAATATTCTTTAAAGAATTTTTTATTGAGGAATATTCATCAGGAATGCAATTATAATCAATATTATTAAACATTAACATATGTTTTTTATCAGTTGTATTTTCAATATCATCAGCTTTGTATACGGAATAATATTTTTTACATATTAATTCTGCTTCTTCCTGAGACATATTTCTAGGAATTAATTTTCTAACTGCGCAAGTAGAAATTAAATAACCTTCAGGGTTAAGCATGGGAATTAAATGTAACCTAAAGTTTTTTAAAATAGTATTCCATTTTTTCGAATTATTTTGAATATCAGACATTAATCTTAAAATAAAATCAGTTGTGATAATTTCGCTACCATGTGTTGCACCCGTTATTACTATGTCGTTGTTACCATTACCAACTATAAAATGTCTAATTTTCAAACCATATTCAGTTTTTCCTAAATCATCTGTTTCTGAGAAGATGTTTTCTTTTGTGTAATTGTCTAAAATTTCATTTACTTGTTCATAATCTAAAATTTTATTTTTCAATTAAAGATCATCTCCTAATGCCTAAAACGAAAAGATAAAAAGTAAATTATTACCATATTAGAGCTTTTCACACTTCTGAGAGTTTACCATAAAATTTTGAAAAAATCTAGTATTTAAAGTGAATTTATAATATTCGTTTTTCTAGAAATTTTAAAATTAACAAATAAAAAACAATAAACATACAAACAAGAATAATTAAATTAACAATATGTAATTCAAAAAATCCTTTGAAAATAAATATTAATAAAATGCTGCAAATTAAGCTAAAAGTAGGTTTTATAAGATTTGTAATATCAAATTTAAAGTGAGTTTCCTTTATTAAAATTCTTAAACTTAAAGTGAAATTTAGAGTTTCGCTAAATAAAATTACAAATAAATAGCCCTTAATACCAACTACAGGTAGTAAAAAATAAATAAATCCTAAACAAGAGAATAAATCTAAAATATTAATCCCCATAACTCTAACTTGTTTATCTAGTCCTTTTAAAATACTATCTACAACTTTATCTAAATAAATTAAAATAATGGTGGGAGATAGAACAACCAAATATGCAGAAAGCTCAGGCATATTATAAATAAGTGTGCAAAGTTCTTTACTAAAGCATAAAAAAATTCCGAAAATACAAGTAGAAAAGTATAAAGTATATTTAATAATTTTAGCAATATTGTAATTTATTTGAAACCTTTTATTTTGAACATTATATTCAGAAAATTCTGGTATAAGCAAATTGCAAAAAGATAGTATAAAAATACTAGGAAACATTATAATAGGCATTACCATACCACTAACTTGGCCATACTGAGAAAGCGCTGTTTCACAAGATATACCAGACTTTTCTAATCTAAAGGGTATAAGTAATTGTTGTAAAGTAGAAAGTCCAGACCTAACATATGAAGTAAAAGCAATAGGTAAAGAAATATGGAGCAATTTTCCTACAAATTTAGAATTGTTTTTAGGTGACATTTTATATTGTTTAGAGTCTATTTTATATAAAATAAATATAAAAATAAAAGAAAATACTTCAGAAATGGTAGTGCCTAAAACCAAAGAAATACAGGCATAATCAACAGTTGGAGGCATAAATAAATTTATTAAATAAGTAACTATAATTATTTGTATAATCTGTTCAAAAATTTCCGAAAAAGCAGTTTTTGAAACACGCCTTACAGCAGAAAAATAGCCTTTTAAAGCAGAAGATAAGGCTAAAAAAGGAAGTGAAAAAGATATAATATATAGTGGAGTAAAAGAAACTTTACCATGCAACCAATTATTAGAAATAAAAGGTGTAAAGCTAAATAATAAAATTCCAGCAAGCCCACCAAATAAAAGACTATAAGCTAAACAATATCTCATAGCCTTTTTTGTGTTACCGAGCAAACCCCTTAGCAATTTCTTCAGAAATAATTCTCATACAAGATAAATTAATACCAGAAAGAGCAAAAGTAATAAAAAAAGTATATACAGACATTAAAAGCTGAAATACACCAACAGACTCAGAACCAATTTTATTGGAAATATAAACATTAAAAAATAAACCTATCGTCTGTAATAAAAAAGATGTAGCAGTTAAAACAATTCCGTTTATTAAAAAAACTTTCAACTTCCTCAAAAAAATCACCTAAAAAAGTATATGAGGAAAAAATAATAAAAATTCAAAATAAAAAAACTTGAATAAAAAATAAAATTATGATAACATACTTATGTAAATTTAGCTAAATGCTAATTAAATTTTATAATCTCCTTTGGGAGTTTACATAGAAAAACTATAAACATCAGATTATTATCAAGGAGGTAAATTTATGCAGGAAAAGTTAAAAATTGCAAGAGGTCTTAGAAATTCTCGGAAAAAAGGAAAAAACAAAGAGTATAAAAAGCTTTGTTTAAAGTGTTATCGAGCATATGTACTCAAATGTCTTATTCTAAGAAAAAGAATATTTAAGATAACGTTTAAAGGCAAGTATATTCATAAACCTTTAGAAAGATTATTGGATTGGTGCTACTATGTGGGAGATATGGTTGAAAGGTTTATCTTGGTATATATTAAAAAACCAAAGGAAGAAGAACTTAATTCTGTTACATCGTATCTTTTCCATAACAAAGTAACTAAACCTATCCATGTTAAGGTGTCAGACTGTCCAAATGAATTTATGTTAGAAAAAATTCTTAATGAAAATGGACTTAAAATTACTAAAGAACATTTAACAAGTCTGATTACAGAATATGAAGTTACTAAAATCTAAAAAAAGGGTATGTATTTTGTTTGTTACAAAATACATACCCTTTTTTAGGTGTTGGGGGAACCCTTATAAAAAATTTAAATTAAATTATATCTTTTTATTAAATCTTCAATAACTGTTCCTTCAATTTCTTTTAAGCCTTTTTTTAGAGCCATATTTGCTGCAAAAGGTAATTTTAAATCTGTGATTTTTTTGCCATCCATCATTTTAGAGGTTGAATCTAGTAAAACACGAACATCGTAGCATGAGCCAAAAACTTCTGGAACACCTCTATCAACATCCAATAATGTGTAAACAGCTTCCATAGCAGTTCTTACAGAATATTCTGTTGTAAATACTGTATCTCTAACTGTATCTGCAAATTGACCTAAAAATGCAAAGTTTTTACATCCATCTGGAACAACTTTTGGTCTATCACCAGCAGTTCTAGGCATAAAGAATGCAGTTATATATGGCATCATACAAGGAACACAGCTAGCAGAGTTAGTTGCTAATTCTTCTATTTTATCTTCTGGAACACCTAAATGATAAAGCCATTCTTCTGTTATTTCTTTACCTGTACATTCTCTCATTGGTTTCTTTATATAATTTCCTGGAACATTAGTAAATAATCCATAAACCCATACAACAAGTTGGTCTTTTGGTTGATTTTTAAAGTGGGGTTGTCTATTTATAGTCCAACTTAACATCCAATTTGAATCCTTTACAGAAACTATTCCTCCAGTTACAACTCTACCACTGAAAGGATCTCTTTTACAAATTTTTTGTATATATGGTGGAATTTTATCATCTAAAGTTGTTACAGTTGCAGATTCCCAATTTGTTTTAGAAATGTCTGTGCAGAATTTATCTGGATGTCCAAATTCCTCATTTTGTATAGCGATTTTTCTCCACAATTCCCAACAAGCACCTTCTCCATTTTGAATAGTTAAATCTGGTGCAGTGTTTTGGTCTCCAAGCATTGCTCTTTCTGTACAACTTCCATTTGTTACAAAAACTAAATCATTTACTGTTAGTGGAATAGTTTCCTCATTTCCATTATGAATGCAAACAATTTCCTTAGCAATTTTTTTCTTTCCATCAATATCAAATAATACATTAGTTACTTTTGTATCATATTGAATTTGAACTCCATGGCTTTCCAAATATTTTACCATTGGCAAAATTAAAGATTCATATTGGTTATATTTTGTGAATCTAAGAGCAGAAAAATCAGGTAATCCGCCAATATGATGAATAAATCTTTGAATATATAGTTTCATTTCTAGAGCACTATGCCAAGTTTCAAAAGCAAACATAGTTCTCCAATATAACCAAAAGTTTGAAGTAAAGAATTCTTCTGTAAATACATCATTAATTGTTTTATCATATAAATCTTCATCTTTAGTCATAAATAATTTTATAATTTCCATAGATGCTTTTTCAGATAAACCAAATTTACCGTCTGTGTGAGCATCTTCACCTCTATCAACAGTTGCTCTCATTAATGAATAATTTGGGTCTTTTTTATTAAGCCAATAATATTCATCTAAAACAGAAGCACCTTCTGTTTCTAAAGATGGAATTGAACGGAATAAATCCCATAAACATTCAAAATGATTTTCCATTTCTCTTCCACCACGAATAATAAATCCTTTATTAGAATCTTTTATTCCATCACAGGCTCCACCAGATATTTTAGATTCTTCTAAAATATGAATATTTTCACCTTTCATTTGACCATCACGAACTAAAAAACAAGCAGCAGCAAGAGATGCAAGACCAGCACCAACTAAGTATGCAGACTTATTATCAACTCCTTCTGGCTTTTTTGGATGAGCAAAAGCTTCATAATTTCCATTACTATAATACATATAAATTCCTCCTTTGTATAAGTTATTATAAAAATAACATTAAAAAATATACAATAAACAAATAAAAGCAAATGTATAAAATTTATACACTTGCTTTTATTTGTCTAAATTTTGAAAATTATAAAAAGCATTATCAAAACTTCCGTCAATCATTACAGATAATTTATTAATAATGTTTATAGGTTTTTGTTTCATTCCAGACTCAATCCAATCTTGCAATAATCCTACAAAACCATATTTATAAAAATTAGCAATAAACATTTTATCTTCATTACTAATATTAATATTCTTAGATTTTTCTTCAATTACATCCATAATTAAAATATTAGTTTGAGCATAAATAAAATTTAATAGCAAATCTTTACTTATAGAATTATAGGTATTTCTAACAAAATTCTTATTTTTTAATACATACTCAAAAATATACATTAACCCCTGCTGCCAAGTTTCATAAGTAGCTTTTTCTTCTATCTCAAGTATAACTTCATTTTTATAAATCCACTCTAATAAATCATAAATATCTTTAAAATGATAATAAAAAGTTTGTCTATTAACACCACAATTTTCAGTAATATCTTTTATAGTAATTTTATTAAATTTATACTTAGAGAGTAAATCTTTTAGGGAACTAGCTAAAGCTCTTTTAGTAATATCTGACATATTAAAACCCTTTCTAATTAAAAAATTGCCTTTATTATACCACTACTAAAAATAGAATACAAAGATTAATAGAAAACTTGTGAAAGAAATAGAATTATGATAACATATTTATGTGAATTTGACTGAAAGGCTAATTAAATTAAAAGATAAGATTTGTATGAATGGTAAAGAAAAAATTTAAAAATAATGAGGGAGATTAAGATGAAATATTTAAAAAATAATGTTTTTATAACTGCGCCTTCTGATTCAATTCAGAGCAAAGGAGATAAAATAAGATTAGAAAATGCGATTAAAAATTTTAATGATATGGGAATAACTGTAAAACTTGGAACAACAGTTACATTAGAAAATAAATATACAGAAGATGAATATAAGTTAAAAGCTTCAGAATTAGTTGATGCATTATTAGACGATTCAATTGATACAATTATTTCAGCAAACGGCGGTGATACACAATTTCAAATCATTAAATATATTAATTTTGATATAATAAAAAAACATCCAAATAAAAAAATTTTTCAAGGTTTTTCGGACAATTCTATATTAACATTCCTTTTAACAACATTATCTAATTGGCAAACATACTATGCACCTTGTTTTCCAACCTTTGGATATGAAAATTGGGATCAAACTTTAAATGATAATATGAATCTTCTTAAGGGAATTATCATTGAGCAGAGTTCACAAGAATATTTTGAAACAAACTCTTTAAAAAAAGTTAAAGGTAAAGAATTATATGGATATAACCTGGATACAAAAACACAATTAACAGAACTTACAGGAAAGGATAGGTTTATAGTACATGGAAATTTGTTAGGTGGATGCCTTGATGTATTAAAAGATATCGTTGGGACTGAATATGACAAAATGATTAACTATAATCAAAATCATACTGACATTATTTGGTTTATTGAAAATTGTGCAATGAATATTGATGAGTTAGAACAAACTTTAAAAAATATGGAGAGTGATGAGTGGTTTAAAAAAGTATGTTGTTTTATGATTGGAAGGGGCAAGGTAACACTAAACAAAGAATTTCAAAAAGAACAAAATAAACTCTTATTAAGAATATTATCCAAATATAATGTACCTATAATAGTCAATTGTGATTTTGGACATGTTAGACCTTTTAATACTTTGATAACAGGTGCAGATATGTGTTTAAAATATGAAAATGGTAAGTATACTATAAAATACGAGAATATAGAGTAATTCTATATTTTTTCAATTGCATATATAATATTATGTACTTCTTTCTCTGTAGTAGATAAATCTTTTAACCATTCAGCTAAGCCATTAGTATTGCCATTTCGCAAAAATTCAAAATATGTTACTCTATCTTCTTTTGCTGTAACAACAGGTGGAAAATTATTTTTTAGTAGCTCATAATTTATAAGTAATCTACCTGTTCTTCCATTTCCATCCTCAAAAGGATGTATTCTTTCAAATTCAATATGATATCTAGCAATTTTAGTAAATATATCTTGTTCATCATGATTATAATTGTATATATAATACATCATCAAATTGGGCACTTTTTCAGGTTCTGGTAGAATATGTTCACTACCTTGAATAAATACCTGTACAGTTCTATAATCTTCAGTGTCTTTAATATCTCTATTTATAGTTTCATTTAAATTTTTTATAAATCTTTCATTAAATTCTTCATTATTTTGTAAATTTTTAAAAACTAATTCTAATGCTTTTTTATGATTAATAGCCTCATATATTTCTCTAGGTTCTTTTCCTTCAATTTTAAAGCTATTATCGTTATAAAGTATAGCATAAGTTTCAGCATAGGTAAGAGTACTTCCCTCAATAGCATTTGAGTGATAAGTACTTCTCGTAATTAAATCTTCTAAATAATTTTTATTGTTTAAAATAAATTCTAGAGTTTTCATATCAAAGCTCCTTTACAAATAGATATAAAAAAATTCTATAAAAAAGTGGGTTTGTCACGCTGGTCGCACTAAGACTA
>USJU01000041.1 GCA_900555085.1 uncultured Clostridium sp. | reverse complement strand
ATTTTATATAAAAATTTATTGAAAATATTGAAAAAAATATTTTATTATGTTAATATAAGAACATTAAAAATGTAACAGGTAAACTTAGTTGTCAATTGACAAGGAGGTAAAGCATGAAAAAGATAAAAAGAGTTTTATACCCAGAAAAAGATGTATATGGAGGAGGAGAGATTGTAGCAAGAGTTTATATGGAAGACTTAGAATATCCAGTGTATATACTACGGTCAGGAAGAACTATGTATACTGCGGATACATATATAGGTGTCAAAAATTCGATATTTGTTGGTTACAATGAAATAGGTAGGCTGAAACGTAAAATTAACAAAAAAGTTAAACAAGGTTATATTACAGAAGAGCAGGGAATTAGATGCATTTTAACGACTGTATGTAATATTGTTGAAGATGAATTAGGACTTCTTTAAAAGATATTCATGCTAGATATGATTTAAAGCAAGAAAAAAGTGGTTACAAATGTAGCCACTTTTATTGTAGGAAAGTCTTATGTTTTAAGTTAGGATAAAAATTCACAATATAAACACAATTATATAATATAATTAATTGAATAATTTAGAAAAAAAGCAAATAATGGTAAGTTTGTGTTGACGAAGATTTATATTAGTAATAATGCTACTTTAGCTCGGTTTAATTTTACTCGGTTGGATAACAGAGAAGCTGAAATGCCTATGTGACAAATTATAATTTGTAAAAAACTATTAACCGATAGCAACTACCGAGGTATATAATACAAATTATTGAGGAACATTCATTAAAAAATTAGCCTATATTGAATAGGCTAATTTTTTAAATATAAATAAAAGTAAAAAAATATATTTTTGTAGTAATTAAATTTTTTATAATATTCCACCTAAAACTAAAATGCCAATATTATCATTATATATTTCATTAAATTGAGACAATGGCAAAGGACTGATTCCTTCTCCTACTTCAATGGTATAACCAGGCTTGCTATAAGTTTGAATAAACCAATCTTTATAACCTGCATAGGTAGATTCAGGTGGCGTTGTTTCTAAAGTATAACCACTAACTTGGCTAAATCTTTTTCCAATAGCTTCAGCATTTGCAGGATTAAATCCGTCATATTTCCAATAAATTACCTTTCCCTGTGAATGGTATGCAAGTATTAAATTAAAATTATGTCTTAATGTAAAATTATATAAAGCAAGAGCTTCTGGTTCGGTTAAAGGTCCAAAACCTACAAAATCTCTTGGTGCTGGGGAAGTAAAGCCTTGTTCATATTTTATTTCTTTTGCTCTTTCCCAGCCAGCAGGAAACTGTAAATTTAAGTCCACGCCATTTATATTTGCTTTCCAACCATCTGGAAAACTAATTTCAGGATAATTACCTGCAATACGTCTTGCTTGAAGAAAAGAGGAAGATGTATTAGGTAAGTTTCCATTAATTAAATCAACACCATCTGGATTAATCATAGGAGCGATAAAAATAGAAACATTTTGAAATAAATATTTAGCGTCATAACCAAATATTTTGGTATTATTTACATATGCTTTGCAATAATCTTCAACAAACTTCATTAAAACTAAAGATGTTATCCATTCGTTAGCATGAATAGCACCAGAATAGAAAACAGTTTTAGAACCCTTGCCAAGTCTTATACAAGAAATAGGTTTTCCAAGAACACTATCACCAATTGTTTGAATATTTAAAAAAGGATATTTAATGTTTAAATAATAAATGTCTTGTGCAAGTAAGGTTGATGTATATAATTGGTTTGTGTTTACAATATTTTCATCCATAAAATCACCTAAATAAATATATGCTAAAACTTTAATTATATTCTTCAAGAAATAAAAATACAATATTTGGCAATTAATTTTATAAAATCCTTGCAAATTGAGGAATTTGTGATATAATGTAAAAGCTTATTATAAAACGTGAAAGGATTGAATAAAAAATGAGTATTAAAGTTGAAAAAACAGATAACAAAAATGAATTAAAATTAGAATTTACAGTAGAAGCACAAAAGTTTGATGAAACAATGAAAAAAGTATATTTCAAAACAGTTAAATATTTTAATATACCAGGTTTCAGAAAAGGTAAAGCACCAATGAATATAATAGAAAGATATTATGGAAAAGAAATTTTCTATGAAGATACTTTCAATGAAATATTACAAGAAGTATATGACAAAGAATTAAGAGAAAGCAACATTACAGCAGTAAGTTATCCAGACCTAGATGTTAAACAAATAGGAAAAGGACAAGACTTAATATTTACAGCTGTTGTTCAAACAAAACCAGAAGTAAAACCAGGAAAATATAAAGGTATAGAAATCAAAAAAGTAGAGTATAATGTATCTGACGAAGATATAAACCATGAATTAGGACATATGCAAGAAAGAAATTCAAGAATGGTAACAGTTGATGATAGAGCCGTTGAAAACGGAGACATTACTGTTATAGATTTTGAAGGATTTGTTGATGGTAAAGCTTTTGAAGGTGGAAAAGCAGAAGGTCATGAATTAACAATAGGAAGTAACACATTTATTCCAGGATTTGAAGACCAAATAATAGGAATGAAAATAGACGAAGAAAAAGACATAAATGTTAAATTCCCAGAAGAATATTTCTCTAAAGAATTAGCTGGAAAAGATGCAACATTTAAAGTTAAATTACATGAAATAAAGAAAAAAGAATTACCAGAATTAGATGATGAATTTGCTAAAGATGTTAGCGAATTTGATACATTAAAAGAATTAAAAGAAAGCATTAAAGAAAAATTAGAAAAAGAAAACGAGCAAAAAGCAAAATATGAAACAGAAGAAGCAGCTATAAAAGCTGTTTGCGACAATACTGAAATAGACATTCCATCAGGAATGATAGAAACAGAAATTGACCATATGGAAAAAGATATGGAACAAAGAATGCAATATCAAGGATTAACTTTAGATATGTACCTACAAATGATAGGTAAAACTAAAGAAGAATTCAGAAAAGAATATGAAGACCAAGCTAAAGATGCTGTTAAATCTAGATTAGTAATTGAAGCAGTAGCTAATGAAGAAAAAATTGAAGCTGACGATAAAGAAGTAGACGAAAAAATCAAAGAAATGGCTGAAAACTACGGAAAAACAGAAGACGAATTAAAATCAAATGAATCTTTAAGAAATTATTTAAAAGAAAACTTAAAAACAGAAAAAACAATAGAATTTATAGTAAAAAATGCAAAAATAAAATAAGAAAATAAAAATCGTAGGGGTCGTATAAAAAATTAAGAATATAAAAATATATTCAATAGTTTTACGACCCTTTTTTATAAAACTATAAAAATTCTAAACTAAAAAGGAGGAAAAATTATGTTAGAAAAAAATAGTTTAGTACCTTATGTTGTAGAACAAACAAGTAAAGGGGAAAGATCATATGATATATTCTCAAGATTATTAAAAGATAGAATAATTTTTTTAGGAGAACAAGTAGATGCAACAACAGCAAGTTTAGTAATAGCACAATTATTATTCTTAGAATCAGAAGACCCAGAAAAAGAAATATTCTTATATATAAATAGTCCAGGAGGATCAATTACAGATGGAATGGGAATTGTAGACACAATGAATTATATAAAATGTCCTGTTTCAACTATATGTGTTGGAATGGCAGCAAGTATGGGAGCAGTATTATTAGCATCAGGAGAAAAAGGAAAAAGATATGCAACACCAAATGCAGAAATATTAATTCACCAACCATTAATAGCAGGTGGAGGACTTTCAGGGCAAACAACAGAAATAAAAATTCATGCAGACCATATGGTAAAAACAAGAGAAAAATTAAACAAATTATTAAGTGATAGAACAGGTCAAAGCTTAGAAACAATTCAAAAAGATACAGAAAGAGACAACTACATGACAGCTGAAGAAGCTCTAAAATATGGATTAATAGATGGAATAATGGAAAAAAGAATATAAAACCTTAAAAGGAGAGTGTAATAATGGCAAAGAAGAGTACTAGCAACGTAAAATGCTCATTTTGCGGAAAAATGCAAGATGAAGTAGAAAGAATAGTTGCAGGTCCTGGAGTATATATTTGTAACGAATGCATAGATGTTTGTTCAAATATAGTAGAAAATGATATATACGAGGATGAAGACGACGAAAAATATACAATAAATAACGAAACAGTACCAACACCAAAAGAAATAAAAGATGTTTTAGATGAATATGTAATAGGCCAAGAAGAAGCAAAAAAAACATTATCTGTTGCAGTGTATAATCACTACAAAAGAATTAAAAGTTTACAAAACAACAAAAATAAAAAAGATGATGTAGAAATACAAAAAAGCAATATTTTGCTATTAGGACCAACAGGATGTGGAAAAACGCTACTTGCACAAACACTTGCTAAAATATTAAATGTTCCATTTGCAATAGCAGATGCAACAACACTTACAGAAGCAGGATATGTAGGAGAAGACGTTGAAAATATTTTACTAAAATTAATTCAAGCAGCAGACTATGATATTGAAAAAGCAGAACGTGGAATAATATATATAGATGAAATTGATAAAATATCAAGGAAAAGCGAAAATCCTTCAATTACAAGAGATGTTAGTGGAGAAGGTGTACAACAAGCATTACTAAAAATTGTAGAAGGAACAACAGCATCTGTACCACCACAAGGAGGAAGAAAACATCCACATCAAGAACTATTACAAATAAACACAGAAAACATATTATTTATATGCGGTGGAGCCTTTGAGGGATTAGAAAAAATAATAGAACAAAGAACTGGCAAAAAAACAATAGGATTTGGAGCACAAATACAAGATAAAACAGAAAAAAATAGAGCAGAAGTATTTAAAGAAATGCTACCACAAGACTTATTAAAATTTGGGTTAATACCTGAATTTGTAGGAAGATTGCCAATAATAGCAACACTAAACGAATTAGACAAACAAGCATTAATAGACATTGTAACAAAGCCAAAAAATGCATTAGTAAAACAATATAAAAAGTTATTCAAACTAGACGATGTAGAACTAGAATTTGAACAAGATTCTTTAGAAGCAATAGTAAATAAGGCAATAGAAAGAAAAACAGGAGCCAGAGGATTACGTTCAATAATAGAAGACATAATGAGAGATATAATGTACGAAATACCTTCAAATCCACAAATAGAAAAATGTATAATAACAAAAAATACAGTAGAAGGAATAGACAAACCAATAATAGTATTAAAAAATGAAGAAAAAAACGAAAAAGCAAAGACAAAAATAAAAAATAACGAATCAGCATAAAAATTTGCATTTATAAATTTATTTTGAACGATACAAATATTGCAGAAGGCGACCAATGGTCGCCTAATTTTTATGTTATAAGAAATTTCTAATATGTCTTTAAAAATAAAAAAAAATATGGTATGATAATAAAGCAAAAAAGAAAGGAAAAATAAAAATGCTAAAAAATATAATAGGAATAATAGTATCATATATATTTGTGTTTGCAGTAATAATATCAGCAAAACTTATAGAAAAAAAAGGAAAAGAAGCAAGCAGAAAATACATACATATAACACTTTCATTTTGGTGGGTAATTGCACTGGCATTTTTTGATAATATATGGTTTGCTATAATACCACCAATAACATTTGTTATATTAAATTATATATCTGTAAAAAAAGACTTAATAAAAGTAATGGAAAGAGAAGAAGAAAAAAAAGATGGTTATGGAACAGTATACTATGCACTATCTTTATTAATTCTAATAATATTAACATTCATTATAAATAAACCAGAATTAGGTTTAGTAGGAGTATTCACAATGGGTTTTGGAGATGGATTTGCTGCAATAGTTGGAAAAAAAGTAAAAAGCAAACAATATAAAATAGGAAACACCACAAAAACAATAGCAGGATCATTAACAATGTTTATAATTACACTAATAATAACAGCTATTTTTATGGCATTTTATGGAGTAAACATGTGGATTATAAAATCAATACTAATAGCAACAATAATGACAATAATAGAAGCAGTTTCAATAAAAGGAACAGACAATATAACAGTGCCATTAATTTCATGTTTATTAGCATTTTTAGTAATGTGAAAATATTGATTTATAACTATATTCAGATTTTAGAATTTTATTAAAAACTATTGTAATAAAAAAAACGTTAATATATAATTTAAATGTATAGGCACAGAACACTGTGTCAAAAACAAAAGAAGGAGATGCAAACAAATGAAAAAATATTGTATTGAAACATTAAACAAATATAAATCAAACGTTGTAGGGGAGGCGTCCTTAGGCGACCCGTTAGAAAATAAAAAATATACCAATAAACCAATGTCAAATTCCGCCATCACCCTAATTGCCCTAATAATAACCATAATTGTATTATTAATCCTTGCAGGTGTAACCTTAAACATGGTAATGGGAGAAAGCGGACTATTCGGAAAAGCAAACAAAGCAAAAGAACAAACACAAATTTCAACAGCAAAAGAAATAATAGGAATGCAAGTATTAGAAAACGAAGCATACAAAAGCACAAACGATTCAAAAGCCAAGAGTGATGAAGAATTATTACAACCAATAGAAGATAAATTAGCAGAAGAAGGCTACAAAATAGAAAATGGAAAAATAAAAATAGGAAGCACAGAAATAAATATAGCAGAAGAAATAGCAAATGCATCATCAGGAGCAATAGATAGCACGAAAGGAAAAAATGATGATGGTAAAAATAGAACACTAGCAGGAACAATAACAGGATATAGCTATAAAAATCCAGTAATACCACAAGGATTTAAATCAATAGATACAAATACAGCAAAATGGACATATACAGATAAAACACAAACAGAAGTAACAGGATGGAACGAAGGTTTAGTAATAAGAGATACAATAGGAAACGAATTTGTATGGGTGCCGGTAGATGGAACAAACGTAGAATATAAAAAATGGTGCACATTAGGAACATCATATTCAGAATGTAGTGATGATACAGATGCAATACCAGTAACAGAAAATGCACAAATAAATACATATCATGGTTTTTATGTAGCAAGATATGAAGCAGGACTAACAACAGAAACATTAGAGCAAAATGCAGAAACAAACAATAATACAAATACAACAGCAGTAAGCAAACCAGGAGCAAAAATATGGAATTATATAGATTATAATAATGCAAATACAGTAGCCCAGGCAATGATAAATAATAACACAATATATGGAACAACAAAAAGTGGTTTAATTACAGGAACCCAATGGGATACAATAATGAAGAAGGAACATTTACAAGAACAGGAAATAACGATGGTTCATCATATCCATTTTATTATCATGCATCAGGTTTAAATACTAATGGAATAAAGAAAAATATAGCAGACTTAGGAGGAAATGTATGGGAATGGACAGCGGAAAAATATACTAACAGTTGTATCTTTCGAGGTGGTAGTGCTAATAATACTACAGTAGATTGGCCATCAATATATAGAGGAGATGGCAATAATGATTATGTTAGTTGTGGTATTGGATTCCGTGTAGCACTTTATATTCAGTAGAACACAATAAATAAAAATGTGAAAAAATATATAAAATAAAAAAGTGTATAAATTTTGAAATATGAATTTGTACGCTTTTTTCTTGTAATTATATTTCTTTAGCAAAATTTAAAAAATCTTTATATAAAAAAATTAAATCCTTGTATTTTTATATAAAAAATGATAAAATTTACAAGAATTTATGCAAAGGAAGAATAAGTATGAAAAAAAATAAAGGAGTTACTATAGTTACACTTGTAATTATAATTGTAGTTTTATTAATATTAGCAGGAGTTTCTGCTGGAATTGGAAATGTTTCAGTTACAAGTTACAAAGATAATGTATTAGAAACAGAAGCAAAGGAAGTGCAAACAGCAGTAATTTCACAATATCAAAAATATTTAGCAGTTAAAGATACAAGCTTATTGGTAGGTGCAAAATGTGATGAAAATGGAAATGAAACTGAAGATGGAGAATATTATTTATTAAACGTAAATGATTTACAAGAAATTGGAATGGAAAATCCAAAAGATACATATATAGTTAAATATAATACAGGTGAAGTAATAAATAAAACAACACCTAAAAACTCTAAAGGTGAAGAAATACATTTGAAAGGCAATTAAAGGAGGAATATATGAATATAGAAAATGCATATAGCAATTTAATAAAATGTATTCCAAAAGAAAAAATTTTAAAACACGAAATGATGAGCAAACATACATCTTTTAAAGTAGGAGGATCAGCAGACTTATTTATAACAGTAGAAACAATGAGTCAATTACGAGAAACAATTAAGATATTAAAACATGAAAAAATAGAATATAAAATTATTGGAAACGGAAGTAATATACTGGTTAAAGATGAAGGCTATAGAGGAGCAATAATAAAACCAAATTTCAATAGCATTGAAATTAAAGAAAATATAGTAGAAGTTGGGGCAGGAGTAAAAAATGGAATGCTTGCTCAAAAATTGTTACAAAACAAACTAGCAGGTTTTGAATTTGCTTCTGGAATACCAGGAACAATAGGCGGAGCAATGGTTATGAATGCTGGAGCTCATGGAACAGAGATGAAAGATATTGTGTATTCTGTTACATATTACAACTGCGAAAATAATGAATTAAAAACAATAAAAAGTGAAGAATGCAATTTTGAATATAGAAATAGCAAATTTAAAAATAGTAATTTAATTATAATTAAAGCAATATTAAAATTACAAAAAGGTAATATAGCAGAAATAAAACAAAAAATGGATGAATACAAACAGTTTAGGATTGAAAAACAACCAATAGAATACCCAAGTGCTGGTAGCACATTTAAAAGAGGCACAGATTTTATAACAGCTAAACTTATAGATGATGCAGGACTTAAAGGTTTTACAATAGGAGGGGCTCAAGTTTCAGAAAAACATGCTGGATTTATAATAAATAAAAACAATGCAACAGCAACAGATATTATAAATTTAATTGAAGAAGTACAAAAGATAGTATATGAAAAATTTAATAAAAAAATAGAACTAGAAATAGAAATTATTTAAAGGAGAATGTACTATGAAAGGAATGTTAGAATGGTTAAAGGCAAATACAAAAATAAAAAGATGGATATTTGCAATTTTAATTGGAGTGGTATTTGCATGTTTAGGAATATCTAAAATAATGGTAGCAAAAGAGTTAAATGTTGCAGAACTATTAAAAATAGTTGGTTCATTTGTTTTAGGATTTACACTTATTGTTGTGGGAATAATTTCAATTCAAAAAAGAACATTAGAGATTTTAATAGAAGCAAGTGATGATAGATTAAAACAAGAAAAAAAGGTTAATGTTAATTCTTTAATTTTTAATAAAAAGATATATGAACAAGGACCTAAAGTTGTTGTTTTAGGTGGAGGCTCTGGGTTAGATACTGTTTTAAAAGGACTAAAAAAATATACTAACAATATAACAGCTATTGTTTCTGTTTCAAATTATGGTAAGAAAAATGAGAATAATTTAGACATATTACCAATGGACGATATAAAGGATGGAATAATTGCCTTATCAAAAGACGAAGATAATATGGAAGCTCTTTTAAATTACAGATTTAGAACAGAAAATTTAAGAGGAACAAAATTTAGTGATATTTTATTTTCAACAATAGCGCATAATAACAATAATTTTTCAAAAGCTATAGAAAGTACAAATAAAATTTTAAATATTACAGGAAAAGTTTTACCGGTTACATTAGATGAAATGGAAATATGTGCAGAACTTGAGAATGGAATGGTAGTAAAAGAAAAAGAGAAAATTCCAGAAATGGTATATTCAAAAATTACTAAAATAAACAGAATATATTTGAATCCAACAAATTGTAGAACAACACCAGAGGTGGTAAAAGCAATAAAAGAAGCAGATTGCATAGTATATGGACCAGGAAGTTTATATACAAATGTTATTCCCTGCTTATTAGTAAATGGAGTTATAAAAGCTATAAAAGAAAGTAAAGCAATTAAAGTATATGTTAATAACATAATGACAGAACAAGGACAAACAGATAATTATACAATGTCTGAACATATTAAAGCAATAACAGACCATGTTGGACAAGATATTATAGATTTTTGTATTTACGATTCAGGAGAAGTTGTTCCAGAATATATAAAGAAATACATAAAAGAAGGTTCAGAACTTGTAGAACAGGATGAAAGCAATGTAAAAGGAATACAACTTGTTCAAAGAAATTTATCATACATACAAGATGAAAGAATAAGACATAATCCAGATGCTGTTGCAGCAGCAATTATAGAAATTATATGCGAGGATTTAAAATTTAAAGATAAACAAAATGATCCTAAATATGTTATGATGAATGCAAAATTAAAATATGAGAAAAAAATGAAAAATATACCAAAAACAAATAAACATAAAAAACAACCAGAAAGAAAACATGTTCAAGGAAAACAAAGTAAATTTGTACAACAATATGGAGATAGAATTCAATCTATAAGAAATACAGACGCAAATATAAGAAAAAATAAAATGAAAATGCAAGAAAAAGCAGAAGAAAATACCAAACCACGAAGACGTAATAGATTAAAAACAAAATAACACAAAAGAAATTGTTTTGGAGGAATAAAATGAAATTTACTAAGGAAAAACTAGAATTGCAAGAAGGTTTAAAAAGAGAATGGCTAATTACAAATGGAATAGGAGGCTTTTGCTCATCAACAATAATAGGAGCAAATACTAGAAGATATCACGGATTATTAATAGCTCCGCTAAAACCACCAGCACAAAGAAATTTAATACTATCTAAATTAGATGAAAGTATTACTATAAATAATAAAGAAATTCCATTATATACAAATGTGTGCAAAAACTATATTTCACAAGGATATAAATTTCAAACAAGTTTTGAAAAAGAATATGTTCCTACATTTGAGTACCTGGTAGGAGATATAAATGTTAAGAAAACAATTTGTATGGAATATGGAAAAAATACAGTTTGTGTATTCTATGAAATACAAAATAAAAATGAAGAAATTAAATTAAAACTTGCTCCAATAGTTAATTTTAGAGATTTTCATTCAATGAGTACAAATAAAAAAATCAATCTCAAACAAGAAGAAATAAAAGATAATAAAATAAAAATTAGTATAGAAAACAATAGTTTTTATATTAATTGTTCAGAAGGAAAATATATAAAACACGAAAATGATAATTTTAATAATATGTTTTATATTGAGGAAGAAAAAAGAGGGTTTTATCCAGAAGAAAACCATAGTGTTTCTGGAATATATGAAATAAAAATAAAACCAAACGAAAATAAAAAAATTACTTTTGTGTGCTCATTAGAAGAAAACATAGATAAAGTTGACGGCGAAAAGTTAATAAAAAAAGAAGTGAAAAGATTAGAAAAAGTAATAAAAGAAACAAAGATTGTAAACAAAAAAGAAGAAGATAAATTGTTAAAAGAATTTATAATTGCAACAGATAATTTTATTGTATATAGACCAGAATTTAAGTTGCATACAATAATTGCGGGCTATCCATGGTTTTTAGATTGGGGAAGAGATAGCTTAATATCTTTTGAAGGATTACTTTTAAAAACAAAAAGATATGATTTAGCAAAAGAAGTTTTGTTAACCTTTAAACACGATATAAAACAAGGATTGGTTCCAAATGGCTATTCAGAAGCGGATAATACACCATTATATAATAGCGTAGATGCTTCATTATTATTATTTGAACAAATAGCAAAATATTTAAAATATACTGAAGATATTGAATTTGTAAAAAAAGAATTTTATGAGGTTTTAAAAAATATAGTAGAAAATTATGAAAAAGGAATAGACTTAGATAATAACAACATTTATTTAGATAATGATGGACTAATAGTAAGCGGAACACCAACAACACAAAACACTTGGATGGATGCAAAGTATGAAGAAATAGCTGCAACACCTAGAAACGGAAAAGCAGTAGAAATAAATGCTTTATGGTATAATGCATTAAAAATATTAGAAAAATTATCTTTAAAATTTGAAGATGAAAAACTTGCAAAAGAATACTTAAAGAAAGCTAACAAATGTAAAAGAAATTTTAAAGCTAAATTTTATAATGAAAAAAGAAAATGTTTATATGATGTTGTAGGAGATAGCAAAATAAGACCTAACCAACTGTTTAGTACAGCACTAACATATCCAGTAATAGAACCAAATACAAAAATAGCAAAGGAAATGCTAAATACCACAACAAAAAAATTAAAAAATAAATATGGATTAAAGACCTTAGCAAAAGGCGAAAAAAATTATATAGACATATACGAAGGAAATAGTTTTAAAAGAGATATGAGCTACCATCAAGGAATAACATGGCCATGGCTTTTAGGAATAAAAAATGATACCGATTTCGAGATTCTTGTTGTATGCAATGCCCTCTGCATCAAGCTCTT
>USJU01000040.1 GCA_900555085.1 uncultured Clostridium sp. | reverse complement strand
GGGACTGGCCCCTTTTAAATTTTTATTCTTCTGGTACTACTATTCCGTAGTTTTTTCCATCATTTAATTTGTATATTACATTTACTTTTCCTGTTTCAATGTTTATAAATGCTAGGAATTTATCGTTTGGTTTTTCTTGTAGTTTTAATTTTGCATCATCTATTCCCATTGGTCTTATTGAGTAATATAGTTCTTTTATTACTTCATCTTCTATTTCAATTGTTTTTGTTTGCATTTCTTCCTTTGCCATTGAAGATGCATCTCTTAACATTTTTTCTTTTTTAGTTTTGAATTTTCTTATTTGTCCTTCTAGTATATCGATGTCTTTATCTATAGCTGCATATAAATCTTTATGAGCTGTAACTGCTTTATATAAATCTCCTTTTACAGAAACCCTTATTTCTGCAACTTTTTCTGTTTTTTCAGATTTAACTGTAGCAACTACATCAAATTCATCATCAAAATATTTTACTAACCTTTCTACTTTTTTCTCTACATATGCTTTTATTGCATCTGTTACTTCTAAATCTTTTCCTGTTACTTTTATATTCATAACAATCAGCTCCTCTCAAATTAGTTCTTTAGTAATAAATTACTGCTATACCCTCATTATAAACATAAATGTTAATTTATGCAAGTTTTTTCTTGGTATTTTTTTGCTTGTCTTAGCATAAATTTTATTATGGAGGTTTGTTATGAGTAAAAAAATAAAATTAGCTGTTGTTGGTGCAACTGGTGTTGTTGGTAGAATGGTTCTTAAAGTCTTAGAAGAAGCTAATCTTCCTATTGATGAGTATAAATTCTTTGCTTCTAAAAGGTCTGCTGGTACTACTCTTTTGTTTAATAATGATGTTTATTTAGTTAATGAACTTGATATTTTTTCTTTTGATGAAGGTTTTGATTTTGCTATTTTTTCTGCTGGCGGTGATACAGCTTTAAAGTATGCTCCTATTGCTGCTTCTAAAGGATGTACCGTTATTGATAATAGCAGTGCTTTTAGAATGGATCCTTCTGTTCCTTTAGTAGTTCCAGAAGTTAATAGTTCTGCTATTTCTTCTAATGATAAAATTATTGCTAACCCTAATTGTTCTACTATTCAAGCAGTTGTTCCTTTAAAGGCTTTAGATGATAAATTGGAAATTAAAAGAATTGTTTATTCTACATATCAGGCAGTTTCCGGTGCTGGAATGAAAGGTATTTCTGATTATAAAAATGGTGTTAAAGGTTCTAATAAATTAGAAAAGTTCCCATACCCTATTTTTAATAATTGTTTACCTCATATTGATGTTTTTCTTGATAATGGTTATACAAAAGAAGAAGAAAAGATGATTAATGAAACACGCAAAATTTTGGATAAACCTAACTTGCCTGTTACTGCAACTTGTGTTAGAGTTCCTGTTTTAAATTGCCATAGTGAGTCTATCAATGTTGAATTTGAAAATAGTTTTGATATAGATGATATTTTTAAAGTTTTAAATAATACTAAAAGTGTAATTGTTCAAGATGATGTTAAAAATAATATTTATCCTTTAGCAATTAATGCTGATGGTCATAATGATGTTTTTGTTGGGCGTATTCGTAGAGATTATAGTGTTAAAAATGGTATTAATTTATGGGTTGTTGCTGATAATATTCGTAAAGGTGCTGCTGCCAACGCCGTACAAATTTTGGATTATTTAATTAATTAGAAAGGAATTTATTTTATGAAAGAAATTTTATTTAAAGGTGTAGGTACTGCTATTGCTACTCCTTTTACAGATAGAGGTATAAATTTTGAGGAATTTGGTAAATTATTAGAGTTTCAGATAGAAAAAGGAGTAAATGCAATTATTGTTTGTGGTACTACTGGAGAATCTGCCACTATGAGTTTAGATGAAAAAAAGGAACTTTTAAATTTTACCGTTGGTAGAGTTCAAAGACGTATTCCTATAATTGCTGGCACTGGTTCTAATTGTACTTCTTCTGCAATTGAACTTTCACAATATGCTGAAAGTATTGGTATTGATGGATTATTAATTGTTACTCCTTACTACAATAAAACAACTCAAAACGGCCTAATTTCGCATTATAGTAAAATTGCTGAAAGTGTTTTTCTTCCTATTATTTTATATAATGTACCAAGTAGAACTGGTGTAAATATTTCACCTGAAACTTGTTTTGAGCTTTCTAAAATTTCAAATATTGTTGCTATAAAAGAAGCAAGTGGAGATATATCTCAAGTTGCCAAAATTGCTCATTTATGTGGTGATAATTTAAATATATATTCTGGAAATGATGACCAAATTCTTCCAGTTTTATCTATTGGTGGAATTGGTGTTATATCCGTTCTTTCAAACATTGCTCCAAAATACACTTGCGAAATGGTTGAAAGCTTCTTTGAAGGAAACTATTACATTTCAAAAAGAATGCAACTAAAAGCTCTACCTCTAATAAAAAGTTTATTTAGTGAAGTAAACCCTATTCCTGTAAAGCATGCATTAAATTTAAAAGGCTATAACTTTGGAATTCCGCGTTTGCCATTAGTTACATTAAATAAAGAACATTCAGAAATATTAGAAAGAGAAATGAAAGAATTTGGATTGATTTAAAATTTTCTCATAAAATATTATAACAGAACATATTATATATTGAATTTGCTTATTTGAAATGCTATAATAAATTTAGATTTTACATTAAAGGAGAAAATTTATGACTGAATCGAACATAAGAGAATTTAACAATATTATTAAAGATATAGCAAATAATGAAACTGTACAAATGATGAAAGATTTTAATCATCACTGTGATGTAACCTGTTATGAACATTGCAAGCATGTAGCATTTGCAAATTATATTCTTTGTAAAAAACTTAAATTAGATTATATTTCTGCTGCTAGAGCTGGAATGCTACATGATTTATTTTTGTATAATTGGAGAGGATCAAGAAGAAGATTAGAAGGACTACATGCCTTTGTTCATCCAAAAATTGCTTTACAAAACGCAGAAAAAGAATTTGTGTTAAATGATAAAGAAAAAGATATTATTTTAAAACATATGTGGCCTGTTACTTTGCCTTTTCCTAGATACATAGAAAGTTTTATCATAACATTAACAGACAAATATTGTGCTTTTAAAGAAATTTTTGAATATTACAATCGAAAGAAATTTAAACCTTTATACAGATATGCTTATATTTTTGCTATTATTATTTTTTCACATGTTTAAAATATAAATAAAAAAGTGGCTTCGCCACTCGGGTCGTCGAGGACGCCGACCCCTACATCTAAAATAGAAATTTTCTATAATATATAAAAAATAGAATTCGCTTGAATTCTATTTTTTATTTTGTTATTTTTTATTAATATGTTGAACCACCATATAATTGATTCATATATGAGCTATAGTCAAATGGTTTTAATGTTTCTGGTTCTCCATAGTCTACTCCATTTGTTTCTACTCTTATACTTGTTATTACTGGTGCATTTACTGGTGTGCTTGCTTCTGAACCTTCATTTTCTGCTGGTTGTACTTCTGTTTCATTTAATTTATCTAATACATCCCAACCTTCTATTACTTTACCAAATGCTGCATATTGTCCATTTAAGTTTGCATTGTCTTTTGTCATTATAAAGAATTGTGATCCGGCTGAGTTGTATCCTTCTTCTGTCATTCCCATAGAACTATAGTCTGAACGTGCCATTGCTATTACACCTTTTTCAAAACGTATGTCGTTTTTATTAAATCCGTTTTGTACAAATTCACCTTTTATTGAGTATTTTTCGTCGTTTTCTTCTCCTTTTAAGTCTCCAAGTGTTGGTGAGCCTGAACCTGTTCCTTCTTTATCTCCACCTTGTACCATAAAGTCTTTTACTATTCTATGATATGTTAATCCATCATAAAAACCATTATTTGCAAGTTTTATAAAGTTTGCAACTGTATTTGGTGCTTTATCTGGATATAGTTCTAATTTTATTGTTCCTAAATCCTTTACTTCCATTGTTACCATTGGATTTTGTTTATTTTCAGTCGCTTTTTTATAGTAACCAAATCCTACTACTCCTATTAATACTATAACAACTAATATTGCTATTAATTCTATTATTATTTTTCCTTTTTTCATTTTTATTTCCTCCTTTGAATTTCTATTCTGTAATATTATATCTTATTTTGTCTATATTGTAATTTTGCTCAATTTCTTTTTCTGTTAATGCTCGGTTGTAAAATCTAAGTGTATATATTGAACCATTTAATGAAATTCCATAATTCCACTCCGCTCCTCCAATTGTCAATTTCTTATTTTGTATCTCTCCTTCTGAATTTTCCTTCATTTCTAACTTATTATTATCATAAAAACTAACATTTTCTCCATTGTTTAAATATATTATTGTTCTATTAAAAACTTCATTATTTTTAATCTTATATCTGCACTTAGGATAATCTTTACCGTTTTTGTCAAAAACTCCTCCAAATTGATAATTTTCATATTGACCGTAATTGTATTCCTTCCCATTCTGCAGTATCTCTAATTGACCATATCCATCCATCTTCATTTGAATTAAATTTGGCAACTGCTTCTGCTGTAAGATTTTTATCACTATCACTTAAAACATTATTTTTACTTTGACTGTATGCTCCATAAACTTTTGTACAATTTAGTGAATTATCTCCAAATTTATGATTTTCATTTAATTCTATATCATTTCCATTTCCACTTAAGTCTTTCCACGTTGTAGCCGCTTCATTATGTTTATAATTTTCATTGTATTCTCCATCTAAATATAACTGTAGACCATCTTTTACATATGCATATATTTCTTTTACATCGCTTTCTTTTCCTTCAGCATCTCTATATTTAAGTTCATATATTCCTGGGTCTTTTATTTCTAGTTCAAAGCTATTTGTCAACTTTTCTACACGTTTCCATTCGTAATTTTTATCTTCTTTATATTCTGCATATAATAGATTTCCTTCTAATGGATTTCCATTACATTTTATATTTTCTGAACGAACTACATATTTCCACGAATATTCTTGTGGTTCTAATGTAACCTCAAATGATATATCATTGCTTATATCTTTTTCTTCTTGTGTTGGTTTGTAATACTCTATTCCAAAGTCTTTTAATGTATGTTTTCCATTTATTCCTTCTTTACTATATACTTGTCCATCCTTAAAGTTTACATATACAGTATCTGTAATATTATATAAACCTATTTTATTAAAATCACCTTCTGTTGATAAAACATAATTGTATGTAATATTGTCTTCAGTATGTTCTTCTGCTGTTAGATTTAATTTTTCATAATCGTCGCTATGCATATTTACTGCTTCATTTATTTCTTGTAATTGTTTTGCAAATCTATCTTCTTTTGCATTTTGCATTGTATTATTTCCTACATATACTGCTGTTCCTGATAATATTAGTAATAATATTATTGTAATTACTAGTACAACTAATGTTATTCCTTTATTAGAGCTCATATTTTCCTCCTTTGTTTATAAAAGTACATTGTCGAATACAAATTGTTCTTGCATTCTTTTTAAAGATTGTTTTATTGTACGGGCTCTAATTTCACCAATTCCATCTACTTCATCTAGTGCCGGAATATCTGCTTCTAATATATGTTGAAAAGATTTAAAAGATTTAACAAGGTTCTCTACAATATTACTTGGTACTCTTGGTATTTTATTTAAAATTCTATAGCCCCTTGTATAAACAGCAACTTCTTCATATGTATCAAATACATCATAACCTAAAATTTTTGCAATTATTTGCTGTTGCATTAGTGCGTCATAATCTAAATTGCTTATATCTTCTAAATATTTTTCTGCTGTTTTACGTTTTTTACTTGTCATATAGTCTTTTATAATTAGTAATTCTTCTTTTTCCAAATCTCCTACAAGCTCTTCGAGTTGCATTTCCGTAAGTCTTCCTTCTGTTCCAAGTTCGTATATTCCACCTTGTACCTCTTTAACAATTTTCATAACCATTTCTGCTCTTTGAATTGCTGTTATAACATTATCTAAGGTTACTATATCGTTAAATTCGTATTCATTTAATATGCTAAGTTTGCTATCAAATACTTTTTTATACTTTTCAAGAGTTTGTAAAGCTTGATTTGTTTTTGTTAATACTTTTGATGTGTCTTCTATTGTATAACGTAATTCTCCTTTAAATATTGTTATTACATTTCTTCTTTGAGATATACTTACTACAAGTTCTTTGGTTTGTTTTGCTGTACGTTCTGCTGTTCTATGCCTTGTACCAGTTTCTCTTGTTGGAATCTCTGGAGATGGTATTAGCTGAGCATTTGCATATAGGATTTTTTTAAAATCGCTACTTAATACTATAGCTCCATCCATTTTTGCTAGTTCATATAGTCTTGCTGATGTATAATCCTCGTTTATAAAAAATCCACCATCAACAATGTCCATTACGTTTTTTGAATCTCCAAATACTATCAAGCCACCTGTTTTTGCCTTTAATATGTTGTCTAATCCTTCTCTAATAGGTGTTCCTGGTGCGATAAGTTTTAATATTTTTGTTAGTTCATTTTCATCGTTACTTCTCAAAATTATATCAACACCTTTCTAAAATTTATCTTAACCCTAAGCAGCTTACTGCTTGGTTAACATCCTTGACCCCCATTATATCTAATTTATATTTTTCTTTCAATAGTTTTTTGTTATTTTCTGGAATTATACACTTTTTAAATCCTAGTTTTTCCGCCTCTTTTAGACGTTTATCTATTAAATTTATGCTTCTAACTTCTCCTGTTAGTCCTACTTCTCCCATAACCACTACATCTCTAGGAATACTTTTGTTTTTAAAACTTGAAGCAACACTTAACACAATTCCTAAGTCTAATGCAGGTTCATTAATTTTCATTCCTCCAACAACATTTAAATATACATCTTGATTTCCAAGCATTATTCCTGCCTTTTTTTCTAAAACTGCTATAAGAAGTGTTAATCTATTATAATCTATTCCATTTGCGGTTCTTCTTGGAAGACCAAATACACTTTGTGCACATAAAGCTTGCAATTCAACTAAAATCGGTCTTGTTCCCTCCATGCTTGCAACTATAACAGAACCTGTTAGCTCTTCTTCCCTTTCAGAGATAAGCACAGAAGATGGATCTATTATTTCTTTCATTCCAAGGTGGTCCATTTCAAACATTCCAATTTCATTTGTAGAACCAAATCTATTTTTTACACTTCTTAAAATTCTATAAGAGAAATATCTTTCTCCTTCTATGTATAAAACTGTATCTACCATATGTTCCAACACTCTTGGTCCTGCAATATTTCCATCTTTTGTAACATGACCAATTATAATTGTTGTAATTTCTTTTTGCTTACACATTTTCATAATTCTAGAAGTTATTTCTCTAACCTGGCTAACACTACCTGCAGCAGATGTTATATCATCTGAATACATAGTTTGAATAGAATCTATAATAACCAATTTAGGCATAATATCAACTATATTTTCTTCTATTAAATCTATATCTGTTTCACCTAAAAACAATATATCGTCATTATTAATTTCAAGCCTATCTGCTCTAAGTTTAATTTGCTCTGCAGACTCCTCTCCAGAAACATATAAAACCTTTCCTTCACCTTTAAGTTTATTGCAAAGTTGAAGAATTAATGTAGACTTACCAATACCAGGTTCACCGCCAAGTAGCACAAGAGAACCTTTAACCAAACCTCCGCCTAAAACTCTATCAAGTTCTTCAAAACCGGTTTTAGTTCTAAAGCTTTCTTTTCCAACAAACGTGTTTAAAGGTTCGGCAGAAACCTTACGTTTAGGCTCACCCTTGCTACCTTTATCGTTAGAAAGTTTTTCCTCAAAAAAACTATTCCAAGTGCCACAAGCAGGGCATTTTCCCATCCACTTAGCACTTTCATATCCACATTCATTGCATACAAAAACTGACTTAACCTTTGCCATAAATACCTCCTTTTGTGGGGACAGTCCCCCAACCGACAGTTTGTCGGTTTTAGGGACAGGTCTCATTTTATTTTATATATTCTTTCAATATTTCTTTCTTCAGTTTTTAAAATTCTTGCTATTTGCGCTGCACTTGTTCCTTTTATACTTTCTAAATTCTTTATTATTTTTTCTTTTTCAATTTTATTAAATTTGCAAAAATTTTTTAATATATTTTTTCCTATAATTTCAGTTATTACTTGCTTTAGCTCATCATCGCTTAATTTTGTCTTTATTTCAAATTCCAAGATTTCTTTTGAATCCAATTTTACAGTTTGATTATTAATCTTCTCAAATTCTAATAAAGCCTTTTTTCTATCACTACTAATTATATCCAAAATATAATCTATCTCTACAATATCTTTCCATCCCTCAATATAATCTTTATAACTACTCCATTGATAATTTTGAGTTAAAGATATTCCTGCTTTTTCTGGATTTTGATGAATATATCTCATTAATGTTAATAAATATTTTTCATTTTCTACTGGTTTACTCTTATATCTATCTTGAAATAAATGTCCTACTCTATTGTACTTATTGTTAAAATACATTGCATATGAACTAGCTATATAATGTATAATTTTAGACATAACATCATTGTCCATTATTTCTAAATGTACATGATTTTTCATCAACACATATGAATAAATAGAATATTCAAATTTTTCTTTTGATTTAAGTATACATTTCATGAATACTTTTCTGTCCTGATTATCTAAAAAAATATCTTGTTTATTGACACCTCTCATCATAATATGATAAATTTTTAAACTACTTTTAACTCTGGGTAATCTCGCCATACATCTCAACCTTTCTTAGTTTTAATTCCCCCAAAGCTCCCTAAATTTTAATTATATTATAACAAAATATAATATTTTTCAAGCATAAATTTTTATAGACCTGTCCCTATAACCGACAAACTGTCGGTTGGGGGACTGGCCCTTTAGTATAGTTTTTTTATTGTTTGGATGAACATTGCATGGGCCCATCCTAGCCCTATTACCCATGCGGGTTTCATTTTTTCGTTGTTTACTTGTTCTGGTAATAGTCCGTGTTGATTTGCTGATTTTACTACGTAGTTTAGTTCTTCTATTGCTTTGTTTCTTTCTCCTTTTTGTATGTGGTATTCTGCCATCCATAGTGTTGCTATTGTCCATGGGTTTCCATTCATGTAGTTGTCTTCTTCGAATCTTTTGTATCCTCCTGTGTATGTTCTTAGGCTTAAATCTATATTTTCTATTGTGTTTGTTATTTTCTTTTCTTTTGGTGTGTATAGTTTGAATGGTGTTACTGCTCCTATTATGCTTATATCTAGTTTTTTGTCTTGTGTGTTTCTTACATATGTTTTTCTTTCTTTATCGTATAGTTTTTCTGCTATATAGTTTTTAATTTTTAATTTTAGTTCTTGGTATTCTTTTCTTTCTTTTCTTATTTTTTCTTGTTTTATTCTATTTTCTTCGTAGTCATCGTAGATTTTATCGTATATTTTTTCCATTGTTTCAAATGCTGCATATATTGCTGCTAGTGAGTATAAGTGTGTTCCTTCACACATTTCCCATAGGTCATAGCTTACATGCATTTTGTTTTTTTCTTCTACTATGTCTTCTGTATATTTTTTTAGATATTTTATTGCTTTTTCGCACATTGTTAGTGTTTCTTTTAGGAATCTTTTGTTTTTTGTATGTTGATAGTGTTTATATACTCCATATACTACACTTGCCGTTTCATCTATTTGATATCCCCATGATGGTGCTAAGCTTCCATCTACATAAAAACGTTGTTCCCACATTCCGTTTGAACTTTGTGTGTTTTTGCAAAATACTTTATAGAATTTTTCTACTTCGTCTTTCATTCCTAAAATATCTAAGCTTTCTGTTATAAATACTGCATCTCTTGGCCAACAGTAATTGTATCTTCCTGATTTTTCTCTTTTTTCGTCTACTTCAACTGCTGCAACCATTGCTCCTGTTTTTTCGTTTGTTAATAATGGAAATAACATTATACTTCTTTTATATATTTGATGTAGCTTTTCATCTAATTTATTTTTTGGCTCTGGTAATTTTATTGTATTGTGCGCTTTATAGTATTTCTTCCAGTATGATATTGTGTTTGCTTGTTCTTTTATTGTATCTATTTTTTGTATTTTGCTATTTTCTTTTATTTGATTATCTACATATATTACTATATCTAAATTTTTCTTTTGTCCTGGTGCTAATTTTCCTATTTCATAACATATTGCAGAGTCTGCAGACATTCCTATATAGTCTTTATCTTTTATAATTCCTGTATATATGTTTCTTTCACAATCGTTTATTTGGTGTGAGCTTATTTTTTCTTTTATTGATACAATATTAAAACAGTCTTCGCTTGTGTATTGTGCCATTCCTCTTTCTAAGATTTTTGCACTTACCAATTGATTTTCTCCTGAGTGTAATTTTGAATGTATTAAGAATTTTGTATCTAATTCTATATCACTTTCATTTTTGAATACATATCTTCTTATTAATACATTTTCGTTTACAGATACAAAGTCTGTTTGAACTATTCTCAATTTAAAATAAGTATTTAAAATGTCTGTTTCTAATACATTTGTATCTTCAATATATTTTTGATTATATTCGTTATTAACATCATTATTTGTATAAATAAGCATTGAGTCATTTATTTTTACACCTGTTTCAAAGAAATCTATATATTGTTTATTATCTCGCATAGGATAATATAATCTTAGTAATTCGCCTGTTTTACTTAAACTTACAAGCATATCTTTATTTCCAATTATTGCATCATTAAAATATTTTGTTTTCATTTTTGCTCCTTCTTTATTTATTATCTATTATTCTGACAATTTGTAGTTCTAATTCTTTTATTCTTTCGTCTAATTTTTGTATTTGATTATTTTCTAAGTTTCCATTTTTTAGGTCATCTCTAACCATTTCTTCCATATCTGCAATTTCATCTTTTAATGTATCTAATCTATTTAGTACTTTTAAACGTATATATCTTTCAGGATTTTCTGTTTTTACTTCTATTTTATTTGTCATGTTTGCTAGTTCGTTATTTAATTCGTATGTTTCTCCAAATTCTGGTGTTGTAACTGCAATTCCTGTTGTTTCTTGAATTTTTTGTTTTAATACATCTTGGCTTTCTGGTTCTCCATGTACTAAAAATATGTGTTTTGGTTTATTTATAAATGAATATACAAAATTTAATAACCATTCTTGGTCAGCATGTCCTGAATACCCTTCAATATATTCTATTCTAGCATTTACAGCTATTTCTTCTCCAAATATTTTTACTTTTTTGGCACCACTAACTATTTGATCTCCTAAAGTTCCTTTTGCTTGGTATCCTACAAATAAAATTGTACTTTTAGGATTCCATAAGTTGTGTTTTAAATGATGTTTTATTCTTCCAACTTCGCACATACCGCTTGCTGATATTATTATAGATGGTTCATCACTTTCATTTAAAGCTTTTGATTCATCTACTGTTTTTGTAAATTTTAAACCTGGAAATTCTAGTGGATTATCTCCGCTTTTTATTACTTCTTGTGTTTCTTCATCAAATAAATCCATATTTTCTCTAAAAATTTCTGTTGCAGATATTGCAAGTGGGCTATCTACATATACTGGTGTTTTCATTAATTCTTCAAATTCTTTAAGGAACTGTTCATTATGTGGTTCCTCTTTTATTTTATTTAGCTCATATAAAATTTCTTGTGTTCTTCCAACTGCAAATGAAGGTATTACAACTGTTCCTCCATTTTCTATTGTTTCTGAAACTATTCTTAAAAATGTTTCTGCTTTGCTTTCATTTTTCATGTGCAATCTATTTCCATATGTTGATTCCATTACTAAATAGTCTGCATCTTCTATCATTGTTGGTTCTGAAAGTAGTGGAATATCGTTATTTCCTATATCTCCTGAAAATACTATTTTTTCTTCTTTTTCATCTTCTTTTATCCAAACTTCTATTATACTAGAACCTAACATATGGCCTGCATCATTGTATCTAACATGTATATTTTCATCTATTTCAATTATTTCATCATATTTTACTGGTACAAATACTTCTAAACATTTTGTTGCATCTTCTGCTGTATATAATGGTGGTAATTCTGGTTCTCCTTTTCTTGCACGTTTTCTGTTTTTCCATTCAACTTCCATTTCTTGTATATGACCACTATCTGGAAGCATAATACCACATAAGTCACAAGTTGCTTTATGTGCATATATTGGATTTCTATATCCTTCATTATATAATTTTGGTATTCTACCTGAATGGTCTATATGAGCATGTGTTAACAACATAAAATCTATAGATTTTACGTCAAAAGCAAAATCTTCTTCATTTTTTAATTCATCTGTGGCTTTTCCTTGATACATTCCACAGTCTACTAGAAATTTCTTTCCTGCTCCTTCTACTAAAAAGTTTGAACCTGTAACAGTTCTTGTTGCTCCTAAAAATGTAACTTTCATTTAATCAATCCTTTCTTAACTTTA
>USJU01000039.1 GCA_900555085.1 uncultured Clostridium sp. | reverse complement strand
ATCGACCGCCATAAAAATTATAAAAGGCGACCGATGGTCGCTCCTACAAAATAAGATAAAAAATATTTATATTTATAATTATAATAAAAGAAAAGATTGACATTTTTATTGTCAATCTTTTCTTTTATTAATTTTCTTGAATTGGGTTTTCCGCAACTGTTTCATCTGTATCTGATTCATCTTTTTTGTTTCCAATTAAATTATCATAAAAAGCAACTGTTGAAACTTGAATGTAAGGAATTAACCAAAGCATTCCAATTCCCAATGTTAGGCAAGCTAAAATTGCCCATCCAATGAATGTACATTGTAACCAGAAATAAGCCCATCTATGTCCATTCATTATTTCAGCACTTTTTTCTACTGCTTCTTTAGCAAGCATATTTGGATTATCATTAACTATGTATAAAGCTAATCTGTATGAGTAAGCTCTTGGAATAGTCCAAATAATACCAACTAAATAAACAATTATACCAAGTATTATTAAAACAGAACCAGATGATCCTGCAGCAGACATTGTAATACCACTTGCCATAATAACTGCACCAATTATTGCAACTACTATAGGTGCTAACATTTTAACAAATATCCATAATGTAGTTTGCCATACTTTAACAAATTTATCAAATCCTGCTTTAAAGAAATCTAAATAAGAAAAATCTTCATTTCTTTTTAATTTACACATCATAACAACTGTAAATCCAAAAGATAATGGAATAGAAATGATAGATGCTGCAATAGATCCTACCATTGGGACTAAATTTAATACAAATGAGATAATGTAACTAATAACAACAAAAATTAATGTTGCTAAAGCTCCCTTTCCCCATTTTCCTGTTAAACATTTACGTGCTTCTTGTCTTATTTCAGATGCTGTCATAAAAACTCCTCCTTTTATTTAATTATATATATTAATATGTTTATTAATACCTAACTTATTGGAAATTTTTTTTGTATTTCTTGTATTTTGTCATAATCATTTTCCAAAATTTCTACAAAAACCTTTGCGATGTCTGGATCAAATTGAGTTCCAGAACATTTTTTAATTTCATCTATTACAACTTGTAAAGGTAAGGGATCTCTATAAGAACGTTTTGACGTCATTGCATCAAAAGTATCGGCAACGGCGGCAATTCTTGCAAAGTAAGGAATATCTGTACCTGCTAATCTACATGGATAACCTCTTCCATCAAATCTTTCATGATGATGTTTTACAATTGGAATCATATCTTTAAAAATTGTTGCATTTGATAATATATGTTCACCTATTGTAGGATGATTCTTTATTTGAGAATATTCATCATCAGATAGCTTAGAGTCTTTTAATAAAATTGCATCTGGTACACCAATTTTACCAATATCATGGAATAAACCACCTATTCTTAAAATTCTAATATCTTTATCAGATAAACCTAATTTTTCTCCGATTAAAACAGAATAGCTTGATACTCTATCTGAATGACCTCTTGTATAAGGGTCTTTTGCTTCAACAGTATACCTTAAGGTTTCAATACTTTCCATATAAGCTTTTTCTAATTGTTCATTTGTATCAGAAAGTTCTTTATTTATTCTTTTAATTTCATTCATTTGCTCAATAGATTTAATTCCAGATTCTATTAAAAGAAGTAGTTGGTCAAATTTATCACTTTTTTCACAGTAGCCTTGAATATCAAGTCTTCGTATTGTTTCTAATGGTGGAGCTAAATCCTTATGACCTGTAAGCAATAATATATATAATTCTTTATTAAATTTACGAATTTCCTCAACAACTTGATCACCATGAAGAGGGTACATCATAAAGTCAAGAATCATTAAATCAAAATGTTCATTTCTAACAAGCTCAATTGCTTCAGTTGGATCAGTTACACCTGTAAAATTATAGCCAGACCTTTTTAGAAAGATAGAAAGAGAATCTACAATTCCTTCTTCATCATCAACTGCAAGAATTTTGTAACTATCAGAAGCATTTTGAGCTCCTTGCATATTTTTTCTCATAAGCCAACCTCCTTATCTGGTATAAACTTATGTGTATTATATCGGGTAACAAACAGAAAAGCAATAATTTTCTCAAAAAAAATAAAAGAAAAAAGTAGAAAAATGTCGACAAAAACAGAAAAATTACTAATAAAGAAAAATTAACTTTTAAAAGTAAGTTGGATGCATATATAACATATGTAGAACTACATAAAATTAAGCCTGGTAAAAATCTTGATTTTTGGCATAATTTGAGATATAATTACGGAAAAATGTTATAAAGGAGATAGATTAATGAAAAAAATGACATCAAAAGAGCTTCGTTTAGCTTGGCTTGATTTTTATAAAAAACGTGGACATGTTGATATTGGTGCGGCTTCTTTAATAGGAGATGGAACAACAGGTGTATTATTTAATGTTGCTGGAATGCAACCTCTTATGCCATATCTTTTAGGCAAGGAACATCCACAAGGAAAAAGACTTTGCAATGTTCAAGGATGTGTTAGAACAAACGATATAGAAGAAGTTGGCGATTCTAGCCATGCAACATTTTTTGAAATGATGGGAAGTTGGAGTTTAGGAGATTATTTCAAAGAAGAACGTACAAAATGGAGTTATGAACTTTTAACAGAAGTTTTTGAAATTCCTATAGAAAGACTTGCTGCAACAGTTTTTGAAGGAAATAATTTAGTCCCAAGAGATGAAGAAACAGCTAAATTTAGAGAAAAATCTGGTTTCTTATCAGAAAATATATATTATTTACCAAAAAGTGAAAACTGGTGGGAATTAGACAGAGGACCATGTGGACCAGATAGCGAAATGTTTTATATAACAGATAAAGAGCAATGTGGACCAGACTGTTCTCCAGCTTGTGATTGTGGTAGATTTGTTGAAATAGGTAACGATGTATTTATGCAGTATGAAAGAGTAGAAGATGATAAATACATTTTACTAGAAAAGAAAAATGTTGATACAGGCTGGGGATTAGAAAGAATTTTAGCATTTTTAAATACAGAAGATGGAGATGTATATTTAACAGACTTATTTAAAGGTGTTATTGAAATTTTAGAAAAAGAATCTGGAAAAAAATATAAAGAAGATGAAGAATCAACACGTTCAATAAGAATTATAGCAGACCATATTAGAACAAGTGTAATGTTATTAGGAGATGAAAAACATTTAGTTCCATCAAATGTTGGAGCAGGTTATATACTTCGTAGACTTATAAGAAGAGCAGTAAGACATGCTAAAAAACTTGAAATATCAAATGATGTAATTATAAAGATTGCAGAGCATTACATAGATGAAATATATGGAGATTATTATACAGAACTTGTAAAATCTAAGGAATTTATTTTAACAGAGTTAAATAAAGAAATTCAAAAATTTGAAAAGACTATAAATTTAGGTATAAAAGAATTTGATAAAGTAGTAAAAAAATTAAATGGAAATAATATTATAGATGGAGAAGCAAGCTTTAGATTATACGATACATTTGGTTTCCCAGTAGAACTTACAGAAGAGCTTGCCAAAGAACAAGGACTAAAAGTAGATGTTGAAGGATTTAACAAAAAATTTAAAGAACATCAAGAAAAATCTAAAACACCTGCTGGAACTTTTAAAGGTGGACTTGCTTCAACAGGAGAGCAAGAAATAAAATATCACACTGCAACACATTTATTAAATGCAGCATTAAAAGTTGTTGTAGGGCAAGATGTACATCAAAGAGGTTCAAATATTACAGCAGAGAGATTACGTTTTGATTTTAACTGTGCCCATAAATTAACACCAGAAGAAAAGGCACAAGTAGAGGAATTAGTAAATAAATGGATACAAGAAGACTTAACAGTAACTTGTGAAAAAATGAGCAAAGATGAAGCATTAAAATCTGGAGCAGAATGCATGTTTATAGAAAAATATCCAAATGAAGTAACAGTATATAGCATAGGAGACGTTTCAAAAGAATTATGTGGAGGACCACATGTTGAATCAACAGGAAAGCTAGGACACTTTAAAATAAAAAAAGAAGAATCATCAAGTGCAGGAGTAAGAAGAATTAAAGCAATTCTTGAGTAAAATTATCTATAATACAACAAAAATCCCAATGTTTTACATTGGGATTTTTATTGTAAAGGTTGTTCCTTTGCCTTCTTCTGTTTCGAAAGAAAGGTCTCCTTTGAAATTAGATTTTATTGTAGAGTATGACATAAATAATCCAAGTCCTGAACCATTTTTCCCTTTAGTTGTTATCATTTCTTTAAATAGTTTTTGTTGTACTTCTTTGCTCATTCCTGAACCAAAGTCTTGTACTTTAATAACCAAATTACTATCTATTTTATCTATAATAAAATTAATTTGTTGTTCTGTTTTCCCTTCGTAAGCCTGTATAGCATTTGAAATGAGGTTATTAACAACTTGTACTAAACTATTTACATCACCATCTAGAGTTGTATTTTTATCTACATTTATTTGTGTATTTAAAGTAATTAAAGCATTTTTTAATTCATGTTTCATTAAAATATCTACACGTTTTATAAGTTCGTCTATAGTAAAATCAACATCATTATCTGAAGATAAGGTAACAGCTTGACCTTTAACGGCTGTAATAATATCAGACATATATGCTGTGTATTCTCTAATTTTTTCAACCCATTTTCTCATGTCATTTGCAATTTCATGATGATCTTCATTTGTAACTTCAGGGTCTCCAATAGATGCATCATATTCTTTTATTAAATCACTAATACCCTCAGCTGCACCTGAAATTGACATTATAGGTGTTTTAAGGTTGTGAGAAATACCACCAATTAATTGACCAAGAGAAGCTAAACGTTCTTTTTCTATTAATCTATCTTGGTTATCTTCAATTGTATGCATATCTTCAATATGTTGAGTTATATCTTTTAATAATATTAATGTACCTAAATACATATCTTCAGAATATATACTACATATTTCTATATTAAAGTACTTATTTATAGTTTTTAATTCTTTTTCAATTCTAACTGTATGTTTTGTTTTTTTAGCTTTTTGAATTAGTTCTAATAATTTTTGAGTATCAATATTCAATTTTAATTTTTTTACTAAAGAAAATAAACTTGATTTTCTTAGTTTTTTTTCAGATATATTAAACGTTGTTGTCAATGTATGATTAAAATCTGTTATATTATATGTATCATCCAAAACGACATAGCTATCTGAAATTCTATCAACTACTTTTTGTAATGCTATTGGAGCTACACTTAAAAAGTTAAATTTAAAAATAGCAATTGCATAAAATAAAATTCCTATAGTAAATGAAATTGGAGTAGCATATATTGATAAATCCAATATTCCAAATGTTGAAAGAATATTTATAATTAAACATATAGAAGTGCCAATAACAAATAGTAAAGATTGTTTAGAAAATATTCCTGAGTTTTTTATACTATATACAAGTAATATTATCATTCCAATTCCAACACATAAATAAGAATATAAACTATGAATTGTAAAATATGGTCCAAAAACAGTTTCTCTAAAATTAGTTGAATACTTTATATAAAATAGATGATGATAATTATTTGTCCATAGTACCAATAAAGAGATTATTGGTACTATGAATAATAATAGATGTTTTAATGTAAAGTTAATTTTTGTTTTTACAAAAGTTATAGCTAAAAACAAAATTAGTATAGGAACAATACAAGCTGAAATATATACAAAGTTTTCAAAAAATAAAGGATCTATATTAAATTTATTGCTACAAATTAATTGTAAAATTAGTTCAATAAACCATAGAATCATAAAAAACAAAATAGTTATAAAAACAGATTTAGTTTGGTTTTTTTTATTTGATTTTAACAACATAAAAAACATTATAGTAACTATTATTAGTGGGACTAATAACAAGGATATATTTTGCATTATATTATTCATTTTAATTTCCTACTTTCTTTAACAATTCTAGAATATTAGTTAAGTATTTAGCATTTATTTCTGGCCAACTAAAGTTTAATTTATCTAAAAATTTAATAGTGAATTCTGAGGTTATTTTTATATTGCTTTCATAATTTAAACTTAGGTTTTTTCCAAAATCATTAGCTAAATTTGAAAGGATGTCTTTTTTATTTTCATCATTTAAAATAGATTTTATAATATTCTTAAATGTTTCCTCATCAACAACTTTAATTGGATGTTTTAAATCTTTTAACATATCTAATAGTTTGGTTAAGTATAGATGATTATGATTATATAAATGAAAAATTCTATTTTTTCGATTAGAGTTAGGTATTAGTTTAATTATAGAATCTGCACAACAATCTATAGGAGTAAATTCTAAATAAGCATTAGATATATTATGAGGAATATATCCAATCTTTAAGAAAGCTGCAAGCCTATTAAGGTAAGCATTATCTTGAATGTTTTGTTGGAATTTTCCGTCCTTTAATCTTGGCATTAAATTACCAACTCTTAAAATATAACCATCTAAATTATTATCTATAATATTATCCAAAACTAATTTTTCAGCTTCAAATTTTGTTTTTACATAAACATTATTTAAAGTTTGCCCTATAAAAAGTTTATCTTCTGAAAACGTTCTTATATCGCTAAAGTTTTGTTCATATGCATACGAATCAACAAAGGAATTTCCAGAAACACTTAATGTTGAAATTTGATAAAATCTCTTTTCATATAATAAACAAAAATCAATAATATTTTGAACACCATTAACGTTTATATTATAGAAAGTTTCATATTTACCAAAATGGTCAACTTTAGCAGCAGAATTTATTACTATATCTACATTCTTACTTAATTCATAATATTGGCTCTCTGAAATACCAAATTTTTCTTTTGATATATCACCATTAATAATAAATATTTTTTTATTAATTGAATTATCATATTTATTACCAAAATAATAATGTAATTTATTTAAAAGTTTAGTTTCAGATGTAATACCAGGTTCGCTTCTAATTAAACAATATATTTTTCCTAAATTATTGTCCAAATATGAGGCTAATATATGTATTCCTAAAAATCCTGTTGCTCCTGAAAGTAATAAATTATTATTTTTTTTGCTAATAGTAGTTGAAGGAATAACAATATTATTATGTAATAATTCTTCATATTTAGAATTATCTATATCAATATCAGAAGAATCCGTAATTAGGTTGTTAGAGTTTATTAAGTTTATTAGGTCTGTAATCGTTGGATTATCAAATATATCTGAATATGTTATTTTATCAGATATTTTTAATAATTCTATATTTAATTTCATAGCTAAGATAGAATCTCCACCAAGTTCAAAGAAATTGTCTGTTACACCTATAGGTGAAGTAGAAAGTATATTTTCAAATATTTTAGCAAGCTTTATTTCTAAATCTGTTTTAGGTGCAATAAATTTATCTGTTTTTTCTTTATTAATTTTAGGCAAAGGAAGAGATTTTTTATCTATTTTTCCGTTAGGAGTATAAGGAAACTCATCCAGAGCAATAAAATAACTAGGAATCATATAGTTAGGTAATTTTTCAGCTATGAATTTTCGCAACTCTGATGTACGTATTCTACTATTTGCAATGTAATATGCAGAGATAAATTCTCTAGAATTCATTTGCTGTTTAACAACAACACATTTTTGTATTGATGTAAATTGTAATATTCTATTTTCAATTTCTCCGAGTTCTATTCGTAAACCTCTAATTTTTATTTGATTATCTTTTCTTCCTAAACATAAGATTTCTCCATTTTCTAGCCATTTACATAAATCACCAACTTTATACATTGTAGAATTTTTTACAAAGGGGTTTGGTATGTAACATTTTTCAGTCAATTCAATATTATTAAAATATCCATTTCCAACTCCATCGCCAGAAATATATAGTTCACCACTTACACCAATAGGACATGGTTTTAAATCATTATCAAGTATGTAAGTTTGAGTATTAGAAAGTGGTTTTCCTATAGTTATTTTTTCATGAGATGTAACATCCGTATATGTTGAAAAAACGGTTGTTTCAGAAGGCCCATATCCATTATATATTTTTTTAATACCAATTTTTTTAAGTGTATCAACAAGTTGTTTACTTAAAGGTTCACCGGCTAAAGTTACATATTGTAATTTTTTTAATAATGGAATATCCTCAATATTATCAACAAAGAATTGCATCCTTGAAGGAGTCATTTGTATTGCTTCTATGTTATTATTTTGTATTAACATATTTAATTTGCTAGGAATTCGCTGTTCATCTTCATTTGCAATAATAACAGTTAAACCTGCTTGTAAACTTATTATTGTTTCAAATAAAAATATATCAAAACTAGCAGTTGTAACAGATGCCATAACAGGTTTATTTTTAGTTTTGAAAAATTCCAAACTATTATTAAAATGATAAGCTAAATTAGTTAAGGATTTTTGTTTTAAAACAACACCTTTAGGTTTTCCTGTAGAACCAGAAGTATAAATAATATAAGAATTATCGTCTGGATTAGTTATTTTTTCTAAATTGCCTTTATTTTTTAAATATATAGAATTATTTAAATCTATAGAAAGTTTATTATCAAAGTTTATTTTATTAATAATATTATTTGTTGATAATAGTATTTTCGAATTACTATTTTCAAGCATATAAGAAATTCTCTCTTTAGGAAAACTTGGATCTATTGGAATATAACAACATCCACATTTTAAAGATGCTAAAATTCCAACTATTAATTCTAAAGAACGATTACACATTATTCCTATAATATTATTCCTTGTTATTCCAGAAGAACGTAAATGATAAGCTAAAGAATTTGCTTTTTCATTCAATTCTTTAAAAGTTAAATAAGCATTTTCAAATTTGATTGCTATATTATTAGGTGTCATTTCAACTTGTTTTTCAAATAATTCAGCTATGGTAGTAGAATTATCATATTTCAAATTGGTATTGTTAAATTCATATAAAACTTTATTTTTTTCATTATTATCTAAAATGTCAATGTTCTTAATTAAAATATCAGATTTATTTATAATATTATCTAAAACTGTTATGTATGAACTTAATATTTTTTGTGCAGTATTTTCTTTAAATAAATCAGTATTATATTCTAAATTTAATGTATGTGTATTAGGTATAATTTCCAAAGATAAATTAAATTTAGAAGTTTTTGTATTGGCATATAAAATTTCTGGTGTTGAACCGTTTATCTCAGGTAAATTATTATTTTCATTTTGAAATGTAAACATTACATCAAATAAATTTGTATTAGAATTTATATTTAATAATTTTACTAAAGCATCATAAGGATATGGTTGATTTTGCATTGCAAATAAAACATTTTCTTTTACAAGTTCTAATAATTTTTCGAAATTAGTATTAGAATCAATTTGTATTTGTAATGGAATATTATTTACAAACATACCTATAATGTTTTCTAATTCTTTTGAAAATCTACCAGAAATAGGACTTCCAATAATAATATTGTTTTGCCCAGTATATCTATATAAAAGTACATAAAATACGGTTAAACAAAATACATATGGTGTAACATTATATTTTTTTGAAAGTACTTCTATTTTTTCAAATGTTTCATTGAAAATTGTTGTATGTAGAGTATTTCCATTAAAGGTTCTTTGTTGAGAAATAGGAAAATCATAAGGTAAATTAATAACAGGAATCTCTATATTATTAAATTTTTCTTTCCAATTATTTTCTAATGTTCTATACTCGCTAGAAGAATTATAATTATTTTCCCAAATACTAAAATCTTTATAATCAATTTCACAATTTATTGTAGAATTGTTATTATACATTCTACAAAATTCATTTATTAAAAGTTGTAAAGAAGTACCGTCTAATATAATGTGATGAGAATCTATTAATAAAAGAGTTTGCTCATTATTAATGTAATATAGTTTAACTCTAAGTAATGGGGCAACTTCTAAATTAAAAGCCTTTGGAAATTCATTTATAATATTTTGTACTTCTTTATCAGTAGTTTTTACTTCATCTACATGTATAGAAGCAAAATTCAAAATGTACTGCTTTGGAATTCCATCTATAATTTTAAAGCAAGTTCTAAAACTACTATGTTTTGCAATTAATTGGTTAAATATTTTTTCTGTCTTTGATTTATCAAGAATTGTATTAAATAATAAACCACCACATATATTGTAAATAAGATCATTACTTGATACTTTTGATGCATAATATATTCTTTTTTGAGCAGAAGAAAGTTCATAATATTCACTTCTCGTATCTAAATGTTGAATATTATAAGAGTTAGTAGAATTATTATCAATAAATTCTGCAAGTTTTTTTATGCTTAATAATTTGTACAATTGAGAAGGAGCTATTTCTGTGTTAAATTCTTCAATAATTTTTGAAGATATTTGTATAATATTTAAAGAATCCAATCCAATTGTAAAGAAATCTGTATTTATATCAAAATCAGTATTATTTACAATAGCTGAAATTATGTTAAATATTTTCTTTTCAGTGGTTGTGTTTGGCAATTCTAAATTTTTATTGGTATTTATATCTGGAACAATTAATGCTTTTCTATCTATTTTTCCATTTGGAGTAAAAGGCATTTGTTCTAATTCAAATAGTCCTGTAGGTATCATATATGATGGAAGTTCATCTAGCAAAAATTGTTTTAACTCAAATGTATTTATAAGAGAATTTGCTTTCTTTGTATAAAAACCATATAATTTATTATTTTTAATTATTACAGCACAATTTTGAATATTGGTAAAATTTGAAATACTATTTTCAACTTCTCCGAGTTCAATTCTATACCCACGAAGTTTTACTTGAGAGTCACTTCTACCAAGATGAATAATATTACCATTTTCAGTATAATATGCTAAATCTCCAGTGTCATAAATTTTTGAGTTAGCATTAAAAGGAGATTGGGTAAATTTTTCATTATTTAAATCATCTCTATTTAAATATCCATTTGATACACCATATCCACTTATATATAAGTGACCTGGGGTATATGTGGGTAATATATTTAAATTTTCATCTAAAATATAACATTGTGTATTTGCAATAGGTTTTCCAATGGAAATATCGGAGTCTGTTGTAATATCCTTTAATGTCGACCATATTGTTGTTTCTGTTGGTCCATAAACATTATAAATTTTTGCAGTACTTAAAGACTGGAATTTTCTTAATAATGATATAGGAACAGCTTCACCACCAATTAAAATTTCTGTTATATTATTTAAAAATTCTAATGAAGATGAACTATTTAAGAATAAGTTATATCTAGAAGGTGTAGTTTGGATAATATTTACATTATTTTTTAAACATAAATTATTAAAAGCCATAGGACTGTTTTGTTCTAACTCGCTAGCAACTACAAGCTTTGAACCATTTAGAAGAGAACACCATAATTCTAATCCAAAAATATCAAAGCTAACAGTAGTTAAAGATACAACTGTTTTTTGGCTATTTATAGAAATTTTATTATTAATACCTAAAATAAAGTTATGTAAATTATCATAAGTTACCATTACACCTTTAGGTTTACCTGTTGAACCTGAAGTATATATTAGATAAGCTATATTACTTGTTAAATATGGCAAAAGTAAATTACTTGTTGAGAAATCAGTTGTATTTATTTCATCAATGTTTGCCATAATATTCTTATTTTCTATTATTTTGTTTGTTTTATTATTAACAAAAACTAATTTACAATTACTATCTTGTAACATATAATTTATTCTATCATTTGGATATTCAGGGTCAATTGGTAAATATGTAAGACCATTTTTTACAATAGCAAGTATAGTAATAATTAGGTCAAGAGATCTATTTAGTAATACACCAACTGTATTTCCATCGTAATTAGAAGATTTAATATAATGTGCAAATTGATTTGCTTTTTCGTTTAATTCTTTATAAGTTAATGTTTGATCTTCAAAAACTAAAGCGATATTATTAGGTGTTTTTTTAGCTTGTTCCTCAAATAGTTCAGCAATAGTTTTTGTTTTATCATAGTTTAATTTTGTATTATTAAATTTATATAATAACTCATCTTTTTCTTCTTTAGTTACAATTTCAATATTGTTTAATTCAATTTTTGGATTTTCTATAACTTGATTTATAATAAATAAAACACGATTATGGATATCCAAAATTTCTTTATCAGTAAATTTTTGAGTTTTATAATCATAACAAACATTCAAACTACCAATATTATTTAAATCTTCAATATGAATTTGTAATTCATCAGCACAATTACCATTAAAAGACCATTCTGTTGAATAGTCAGTACCAGCAGTATCTGCTTTTGTAATTTGATAAGAAAGTAGTATATTATACAAATTGGGTAAATTATTATTTTGTTTTCTTAAATCTTGTAAAATGTTTTCATAAGGGTAACGTTGATGTCTTAGCATACTCATACAATTAGATGCTATATTACTTGCTAAGTCAACAAAAGACTTGGAATTTTCTATATTAATTCGTAAAGGTTGAGTACTAATAAACATACCAATAGTATTTTTTTCTTTATAATTTGTTCTATTTAAAATAGGTGTTCCAATAACAAAGTCACTTAAATTAGAGACTCTTCCAATATATAGAGCATAAACTGATAGGAAAAAGTTATATGCAGAAATTT
>USJU01000038.1 GCA_900555085.1 uncultured Clostridium sp. | reverse complement strand
ATTAATTGTAATTTGTTTTTTTTCATTAAAATTAATTTTAATTTTCTTTTCTAAACTATTTCTTATAAAATTAATTTCTATACTACAATTATTTTCATTAAATTTAATAAGTTCTTTATCTTTTTTTGCTCTAAATGATTTTCCCATTGCAGCAATAAATACAGCTTCTAATATATTCGTTTTTCCTTGTGCATTTTCTCCATAAAATATATTAATATTTTTATCTAAATTAATTATTTCATTTTCATAATTTCTAAAATTCTGTAATTTTACTGTTGTTATATACATTACTATTCCCCATTTAATATTACTCTTTTAATCTTATAGGTAATATCATATATGTATATTCCCCTTCATCAACAGGTCTGATAACACATGGTGAAATATTTGATCCAAAGTCTACAAATATTTCTTCATCATCAATAACCTTTAATGCATCTAAGAAATATTTTGGATTAAATCCTGCTTCAATATTTTTTCCCTCTGTTGATACAAACATTTCCTCTTTCGCATCTCCTGTTTGGTTTGTACAAGAAATTGTTAATTTTCCAATATCAACACTTACTTTTACTGGGTATTTTTTTTCTTTTTCAATACTTGAAGCTGAAATTAAACTTATTCTTTCAAAACAATTTTGTAAATTTGTTTTATTTACTCTTACTCTTGTTTCCCAATTACTTGGAATTACATTTGAATAATTTAAAAATTCTCCATCTAAAATTCTTGTAACAATTTTACAATTATCCATTTCAAATAATGCTTGGTTTTTAGAAACACCTATTTTTACTATATCAAAAGAATCTAAAATTATTTTATTAACTTCATTTAAAGTTTTTCCAGGAATTACAGCACTAAAATCATTTGCTTCTACATTTAAGAAATTCGTTCTCCAAGCTAATCTAAATCCATCTACTGCAACTACATTTAATTTATTATTAACAACTTCAAATAAACATCCTGTAAAAATTGGTCTGTTTTCTTCTGTACTTACTGCAAAAATTGTTCTTCTTATCATATTTTTTAATATATTTTGTTCTATTTGAATTGAATTTTCAACTTCTATTCTAGGTAATTCTGGAAATTCTTCTGGATTCATTGTTGCTAATTTGTATAAAGAACCTTCACATTCTATTACTAATAAATTATTTTCATTTAATGAAATATTTATTTCTGTATCTGGTAATTTTCTTATTATTTCACTAAACATAACAGCATTAACTACTGTTGAACCTTGTTCTAAAACTTCACTTTCTATTACATATTCTATACCTATTTCTAAATCATAGGTAGTTAATTTTATTTCATTATCATTTGTTTGAATTAAAATTCCTTCTAGTATAGGCATTGTTGTTTTAGAAGCAACAGCTTTTACTACGGAATTAATAGCTTTAAGGATTTTATCCTTTTCACAAACTATTTTCATTTTTGTCAACTCCTTTTATATATTAATATAATTATAGAAGCAATAGTATTAGGTCTTGTTAATTAGGTGGAAAACTATAAATAATCTTTTTGGCCGTAGGCTTTTTATTGTTTAAGATTTTGTGGAATGTTTTACAATGATTTCCACAATAAAAAAATAATATGTGGAAAAGAATGTTTTCAACAAGTTTTATACACACAATTAACAATCAACATGTGAATATCTAATAAGTTGCTTCCGTAAGTAAAACTTAAGATACTTTTTTGAAATAATTTTTTGCCAAACTTAAGTTTATAAAAAATCAAATTTTTTATTTATTTACTTTGACTTTTTTTCTAAAATCATTTTTTGCACACTTTCCACAATTAGTTTTGTGTTAGTATTATTTTCTATTTCTTTTTCTATTTTATTACATCCATGCATAACAGTAGTGTGATCTCTATTACCAAAATCTTCACCTATTTTTGGAAAAGACATATTAGCAAGTTCTCTACATAAGTACATTGCAATTTGTCTTGGATAAGCAATATTATTAGAACGTTTAGAGCTTTTTAAATCTTTTTTATTTATATTAAAATATTTTGCAACTTCTTCTTGAATATAGTCTGAAGAAATTACATTGTTGTTTTGTGAAGATATATCATTTATTGCTTTTTCTGCCATTTCAATAGTTATTGGACCTTTAGATAAAGTTGAAAAAGCAACTAATTTATTAAAAACTCCTTCTAATTCCCTAATATTTGAAGAAACTCTATTTGCAATATTGGATAATATATCGTCATCAACAACAACATTATCTGTTTCTGCTTTTTTTCTCAAAATAGCTAAACGAGTTTCATAATCTGGGTTTGAAATATCTGCTATTAATCCCCATTCAAATCTAGAAACTAATCTATCTTCTAATAATTGAATTTCTCTAGGTGGTCTATCACTAGAAAGAATTATTTGTTTTCCATCTTCATGTAAAGAATTAAAAGTGTGGAAAAATTCTTCTTGTATTCTCTCTTTTCCAGCAATAAATTGAATATCATCTATAAGTAAAACATCAACATATCTATATTTATTTCTAAAAGCTTCTGTTTTTGCATCTTTTATTGCATTAATTAATTGGTTTGTAAATTTTTCCGAAGTAACATATAAAATTTTTGATGATGGATTATTAGATAATATTTTATTACCAATAGCATGCATTAAGTGAGTTTTCCCCAAACCAACACCACCATATAAAAATAATGGGTTATAAGATGTTGCTGGAGATTCTGCTACAGCTAAAGATGCAGCATGCGCAAATCTATTGTTATTTCCAACTACAAAAGTTTCAAAAGTATATTTAGGATTTAATGATGTGTTAATTTTTGAATTATTAATATGTGAATCATCTGAATTTTCTAGATTTTCTAGAGAATCATCCTTAGAAACATCTTCCATTGAAAGAAATTCTATTTTATATTCTTTATTTGTTAGAAATTTAAAAGTATTAAAAATTAAATCATAATATCTATTTTTTAATGTATCTTTATGAAATGTTGCAGATACTAATATTGTTATTGTATCATTTGTAATTTTTTGAATTTCTATGTTTTTAATCCATGTTTCATAAGATATGTTTGTCATTTCTTTTTTTAGAAGTTCTTTAGCTTTTGTACATAGTTCTTTTGCTTCATAAGACATAATTTTCAAATCCTTTCTTAATAGATAAAATTCAGAGAAATACGTAAAAAGTTTTCCACAAAGTTTTCAACATATGTGGAAAACTTTGTAACACTTTTGAAATATAAAATAATGCAAATTTAAATCTCTTTTGAAATGTCTATTTCCTATTAGTTTTATATAATATCAAAATTATACAATAATAGTCAATAAAAACTAAAAAAAAATTTTTTTCTTGTGCATAATGTGGAAAAAATTGTGGATAAAATGTTATATTACAAAAAAATTACATAAAAAATAAAAAGGCATTGACAAATCTATGTCTTTTGGGTTATAATCTTTATGCTTAGGGAAGATTAATATCCTAAAAGGTTATATATATAATATTGAATTGTATGGGAGGTGCTAAATATGAAAAGAACATTTCAACCTAAAAAAAGACAAAGAAGTAAAGAACATGGTTTTATGAAAAGAATGAAAACTAGAGCAGGTAGAGCTGTATTAAAAGCAAGAAGAGCTAAAGGAAGAAAAAAATTAACAGCTTAAAATTCATAAAAGTTAACAGGCCGCGATAAAAAGTGGCCTTTGTTAATATTAAGGTGAGAAAAAATGTTAAAAACGGATACATTGAAAAAAAATTATCATTTTAAAAATATATTAAAAAAAGGTAAATATTATAAAGGGAAATGTATTGACATTTATATAAAAAATAATAATAAAGAAATAAATTACATAGGTATAGCCGTAGGTGTTAAATTAGCAAAGGCAGTAAAAAGAAATAGGGTAAAAAGGCTAATAAGAGAAAACTATAGACTTCTTGAAAAGAATATGAAAACAGGATACAGTATTGTTTTTATATGCAGAAAAAATCAAAATATTGAAGAAATAACTTTTAATGACGTAAAAGAAGATATGGTTAAAATATTAAAAAGTGCGGAGATATTATGAAAAAAATATTAATTAAGTTAATTATTTTTTATCAAAAAAATATATCAATATATTTTCGTAAAAATGGGGTAGAGTGTAAATTCTATCCAACTTGTTCAGAATATACAAGACAAGCTATAGAAAAATATGGAGCAATTAAAGGTATTTTTAAAGGAATTAAAAGAATTTTAAGATGTAATCCTATTTCAAAAGGTGGATATGATCCACTTAAATAAATGAGGTGATTTTATTGTTTGCTTTTTTTGCAAATATTTTTGGTTATTTACTTAATTTTATTTATCAAATTGTAAATAATTATGGTGTAGCTATTATTATATTTTGTATAGTATTAAAATTAATAATGCTTCCATTATCTATAAAACAACAAAAAACAATGAAGAAGTCTGCTAAAATTCAAGATAAAATGAAACAACTTCAATTTAAATATAAGAATGATCCTGAAAAATTAAATCAGGAAGTTATGAAAATGTATAAAGAAGAAAACATGAGTCCTTTTAGCGGATGCTTAAGTTCTATTGCTCAAATTATTATTCTACTTAGTGTGTTTTATTTAGTTAGTAGCCCTTTAACATATATGAAAAAGGTAGATTCTCAAGAAATAAACAACTATAAAGAAAGATTAGAGCAAGAACAAAATATAAGTAAAGGAAATTATCCAGAAATTCAAATAATACAAGTATATGGAAAAGACAATGAACAAGTAAAATTAAATATGGAATTTCTTGGACTAGATTTAAGTAAAGTATTAACACAAAGTTTAAATGACTGGAAAGTTTATGTAATTCCTGCTTTATATGTTATATCTTCAATTATTTCTTTAAAAATAACAAATGCAACTCAAAAGAAAATGCAAAATAAAAAGAAAGAAGAAAATGAACAAATTATTATAGAAAACAATGAAGAAAAAGCATTAAAGAAAGACGAAGAAGAAGTTGACCCAATGGAACAAGCAAATAAAAGTATGTCATTATTTATGCCAATTATGTCATTATCTATTGCTATAATAGCACCTTTAGGACTTGCTTTATATTGGCTTATGAATAATATTTTAATGATTGCAGAAAGATTAGTTTTAAATAAAGTTTTCGATAAAGAGGAGGAAAAAGAAAATGAGTAATACTGTTATAGCAGAAGGAAAAACAACAGCAGAAGCTATTGAAAATGGTTTAAAACAATTAAAAGTTAGTAAAAATGATGTTGATGTTACTGTATTAAAAGATGAAAATAAAAAAAGTTTTTTTAATATATTAGCACCAAGAACTGTAAGAGTTGAATTAAAGTTAAAAGAAAAACATAATGAAAATAAAAACATAAAAAAAGTTGAAGAAAATGAGCTTTCAGAGGAAGAATTTAATGTAATTAAAAACAATATTAGTAATTTTTTAGATAAATTTTTAAAACAAATTAATGAAGAAAATACAAAATTTGAAATAGTTAGAGATGAAAATATTGTTAATTTAAATATTAATGGTGAAAACTTAAATTCACTAATAGGATATAGAGGAGAAACATTAAATGCTCTTCAAACATTAATTAGTAGAATAGGCAATAAAGGTTTAGAAAAAAGACATCGTATAATAGTTGATATAGAAGGATATAGAAATAAAAGAATAAAAGCATTGCAAGATTTAGCTGTTAAAGTATCAAAAACAGTTATGAAAAATAAAAAATCTATTAAATTAGAGCCAATGAGTGCTTTTGAAAGAAAAATAATACATGATAAACTACAAGAAAATCCAAAAGTTACAACACACAGTGTAGGAAAAGAACCTAATAGAAAAGTTGTAATAGAAATAAAAAAATAAAGAAAAAACAGAAGTCAAAGTTCAGTTTTTTAGATACATTTTAATGTGTATTTGATTTGAACTTTGGCTTTTTTTAAAGGAGAATTTATATGAGTACAATAGTCGCAATATCTACGGCTCCTCGGGGTTGGAGGAATTGGAATTATAAGAATGAGTGGAAAAAATTGTTTTAAAATATTAGATAAAATATTTGTACAAAAAAATAAAAAAGATATTGAAGAGATACCAGGTTATACAATTAAATACGGACATATAAAAAATAAAAATAATGAAATAGTAGATGAAGTTTTAGTATCATATTTTAAAGAACCTAAGAGTTATACAACAGAAAATATGTGTGAAATAAACTCACATGGCGGAAACATTGTAATGAAACAAATTCTAGAATTGTGTATAGAAAATGGTGCAGAATTAGCTGAACCAGGAGAATTCACCAAAAGAGCTTTTTTTAATGGTAGAATAGATTTATCACAAGCTGAAGCTGTAATAGATGTAATAAATGCTAAAACAAAAATAGAAACAAAAGAATCTATAAATCAATTACAAGGATATTTATCTAAAAGAATTTCAAATATAAGAAAAAAATTAATTGATATGATGGTTGATATAGATGCAAATATAGATTATCCAGAGTATGATTTAGAAGATGTAAGCTATAACAAAGCTACACAAGAACTTACAGATATTTATAATGATTTAAATAAATTAGAAAAATCATTTGATAATGGTAAAATAATAAAAAATGGAATAAAAGTTGCAATTATAGGTAAGCCAAATGCAGGAAAATCATCACTTCTAAATGCAATGCTTAAAGAAGAAAGGGCAATAGTTACGGAATATGAAGGTACAACAAGAGATACAATAGAAGAATTTCTTGAAATAGATGGAATTCCGATAAGAATAATTGATACTGCAGGAATAAGAAATGCAAAAGATGAAGTAGAAAAAATAGGAATAAAAAAGTCAAAAGAAGTTGCAGAAACTGCAGATTTAATTATTGCAATATTTGATATAACAAAAAAATTAGATGAAGAAGATAAAAAAATACTAGATATTATAGGAAATAAAAAATCTATAATTGTTTTAAATAAAATAGATTTAGTAGATAAGGTTAATATTCCAGAAGAAATATTAAAATACGAAAATATAATAGAAATGTCAGCATTAAATAAACAAGGAATAGAAGAAATGTATAATAAAATTGCAGAAATATTTAAATTTAATGATATTGAAGAAGACAATAGCTTTATAATAACAAATATTAGACATAAAGAATTAATAAAAAAAGCAAATAAAAATATAGAAGATGCAATTAATACATTAAAAAATAATTTGCCTATAGATATTATTTCAATTAACATAAAAGATGCTTTAGAAAATTTAGGAAATATTACAGGAGAAAATGTTTCTGAAAATATAATTAATGAAATTTTTAAAAAATTTTGCTTAGGAAAATAATACAAATACAAGTTCTGAAAATGAGATATAAACAATTTAAAAATAGAAATAATGTAATTTTACATATGAAATATAAAATGAAAATAAATTTGAAATAAAGAAAAACAAGAATAAACGTTTTGTAAAAATAAACCGAAACAAATTTCTTGTTCCATATAAAACTGAAAAGAGGTAATAAAATGAAATATGAAGCAGGAGAATATGATGTAGCAGTAATTGGCGCAGGGCATGCAGGATGTGAAGCAGCACTTGCTGCAGCACGTATGGGAATGAAAACTTTAATTTTCTCTATAAGCTTAGAAGCTGTTGCAAATATGCCATGTAATCCACATATAGGAGGTAGTTCAAAAGGACATTTAGTTAGAGAGATAGATGCTCTTGGTGGAGAGATGGGAAAAAATATTGATAAAACTATGATACAAATAAAAATGTTAAATACATCTAAGGGACCAGCGGTTCATTCTTTAAGAGCACAGGCAGATAGAAAAAGATATCAAATGGAAATGAAGCATACATTAGAAAAACAAGAAAATCTTGAAATAAAACAAGCAGAAATAGTTGATATTGGTGTGGAAAACGGAAAAGTTACATATGTAGAAACAAGTATAGGTGCTATTTATAGGGTAAAATCTGTAATACTTGCTACAGGTACTTATTTGAAAGGAAAAATATTTATTGGTGAATTTTCACAAGAAAGTGGACCAGATGGTGTATTTCCAGCTAACAAATTATCTGCAAACTTGAAAAGTAAAGGAATTAATTTAATTAGATTTAAAACTGGAACACCAGCAAGAATAAATAGAAAAAGTATAGATTTTTCTAAAATGGAAGTACAAAAAGGAGACGAAAATATAATACCCTTCTCTTTTGAAGACAAAATAGATAAATTAAACCAAGTAGATTGTTATTTAACATATACAAATGAAAAAACACATGAAATAATAAGAAAAAATTTACATCGTTCACCTTTATATGGTGGAGAAATCACAGGAACAGGACCAAGATATTGTCCTTCAATAGAAGATAAAGTAGTAAGATTTAGTGATAAACCAAGACATCAAATATTTGTTGAACCTGTAGGATTAGATACAGACGAAATGTATATTCAAGGAATGAGTTCATCATTACCAGAAGATGTACAAATTGAAATGTATAGATCAATTAAAGGCCTTGAAAATGCTGAATTTACAAGACCAGCATATGCTATAGAGTACGATTGTATTGACCCATCAGAACTAAAACTTTCTTTAGAATATAAAACTATAGATGGTATGTTCTTTGCAGGACAAATAAATGGAACATCTGGTTATGAAGAGGCTGCATCTCAAGGACTTATAGCAGGAATTAATGCAGCAAGAAAATTACAAAATAAAAATCCAATTATTTTACATCGTTCAGATGCATATATCGGAGTTTTAATAGACGATATTGTTACAAAAGGTACTAATGAACCCTATAGAATGATGACATCTAGAGCTGAATATAGGCTACTTTTAAGGCAAGATAATGCAGACTTAAGATTAACTGAAATAGGGCATGAAGTTGGCTTAATTTCAGAAGAAAGATATGAAAAGTTCTGTAAAAAACGTGAAAATATTGAAAAAGAAATAGAAAGAGTAAAAAAATTAACAATAAAAGCAACAGATGATGTAAATAATATATTAAGAGAAAAAGGAACAAATGAGATTACTGGAGGAACAAAACTTTCAGATTTACTTAAAAGAACAGAATTATCATATAAAGATTTCGAAAATGTTGATATATCAAGACCGGAATTGACAGAAGAAGAACAAGAAGAGGTTGAAATACAAGTAAAATATGAAGGATATATTAATTTACAAAATCAACAAGTTGAAAAATTTAAAAAATTAGAAAATAAATTATTACCAAAAGAAATAGATTATAGCGAAATAAAAGGATTATGCTTAGAAGCAAGACAAAAATTAAATAAAATAAAACCAGTATCTGTAGGGCAAGCCTCTAGAATATCAGGGGTTTCACCAGCTGATATATCTGTATTGTTAATATATTTGGAACAACTAAAAAGAGAGGAAAAATAGTAATGGAATATAATAATTTTAAAGAAGAACTATTATATAAAATGAAAAAAATAGATATAGAATTAACAGAAAAACAAGTAAAACAATTTTATAATTATATGAATTTATTAATAGAGTGGAATAATAAGATAAATTTAACAGCAATAACAGAACCAAAAGAAATAATATTAAAACATTTTGTTGACTGTGCAACAATAAATAAATTTATTGATAAAAATAAAGTGCTTGATATTGGAACAGGGGCAGGATTTCCAGGCATTCCGCTAAAAATTATTAATGAAGATTTAGAAATAACATTAGCAGATTCATTAAATAAAAGAATAAAATTTTTAGATATAGTAATCGAAACATTAGAATTAAATAAAATTGAAACAATACATTCAAGAGCAGAAGAATTAGCAAAAAATAAAAAATACAGAGAAAGCTATGATATAGTTGTATCAAGGGCTGTAGCAGCATTAAATGTATTACTCGAATACACAACTCCCTTTATAAAAGTAGGGGGAAAAGTAATATGTATGAAAGGAAATAATGTAGAAGAAGAAATAAAAGAAAGCAAAAATGCAATAAAGATATTAGGAACAAAAATGTTGCCTGTGGAAAAAGTTGTATTACCAGATACAGAAATCACAAGAAATATAATAACTGTGGAAAAAATAAAAAATACTCCAGCAAAATATCCAAGAAAAGCTGGAACACCTGCAAAAGAACCTCTATAAGAGGTTCTTTTGCAGCATATAATATTAAACTAATTAAAAATTACAAATAAATATAAAATTATCTTAATAAAACCTCAAAAATCATTGACATATTTTACAATTTTTTATATCATATTTATGTAAGTTTTTTATAGAACAGAAAAATAAGTTTGTATAAAAAATATATAATTATAAAATGATGAAACACAGTTGTAGTCTAAGGTTCACATTACAGGAGGGATAAAATTGGGAAAAGTAATATCAGTAGCAAATCAAAAAGGTGGAGTAGGAAAAACAACAACTACAGTTAATTTAAGTGCAGCACTTGCTAAAAGAGGAAAAAAGGTACTATTAATTGATGCAGATCCACAAGGAAATGCAACAAGTGCAGTTGGTATAGATAAAGATAGTGAATATTCTTTATATGATGTTTTAATTAATGAGGAAGACTTTGAAAAGGTAATAGTATCAACGAAAACTAAGAATTTAAAAGTATGCCCGTCAAACATAAGTTTGGCTGGAGCTGAAGTTGAACTTGTATCTATGATGTCTAGGGAACAAAGATTAAAAGAACAATTATTAAAAATTAAAGATCAATTTGACTATATTTTTATAGATTGTCCACCATCTTTAGGATTAGTTACTTTAAATTCCTTTACAGCATCTGATAGTGTTTTAATTCCTGTACAATGTGAATACTTTGCATTAGAAGGACTTGGACAACTTATGAATACAATAAATTTGGTAAAAAAACACTTAAATAAGGAAATAAAAATTGAAGGCGCAGTACTTACTATGTATGATATAAGAACAAATTTAGCAAACCAAGTTGTTAAGGAAGTAAAAAAATATTTTCAAGATAAAGTATATAAACAGGTTATACCTAGAAATGTTAAGCTTAGTGAAGCTCCTAGTTATGGAATGCCAATAGTAGAATATGATGCAAGGTCAAAGGGTGCAAAGGCATATGATAAATTAGCTAAGGAATTTTTGAAGAAAAACGAAGAAGAAGCTAAAGCAAAACATTTAAAATAAAAATATAAGGGAGGAAATAAAAAATGGCAAAGAAAACAGGCTTGGGTAAAGGATTAGATGCACTTTTTGGTGGAGATTTAATAAATGAAGAAATAGAAGAAAATGAAGATATAAAAGATGGGGAAAAAATAACTAAAATAAAATTAACAGAAATCGAGCCAAATAGAAATCAACCAAGAAAGAAATTTGATGAAGAATCATTAGAAGAGCTTGCAAATTCAATAAAAGAATATGGCCTAATACAACCAATTGTTGTGGCTAAAAAAGAAGATTACTATGAAATAGTTGCTGGAGAAAGAAGATGGAGAGCATCTAAAAAAGCAGGATTAAAAGAAGTTCCAGTTATAATAAGAGAAGATGATGAAAGAAGAAATAAAGAAATAGCTTTAATAGAAAATATACAAAGAGAAGATTTAAATCCGATAGAAAAAGCTATGGGAATTCGTAGTTTAATGGACGAATATGGTCTTACACAACAAAAAGTAGCAGATATATTAGGAAAAGCAAGAAGTAGTATAGCAAATACAGTTAGAATATTAAATTTAGACCAAAGAGTTATAGAATTAGCATTAGAGGGAAAACTAACAGAGGGACACTGTAAATCTTTAATGGCAATAGAAGATAATGATAAACAATATGAAATGGCTTTATATATGATAGAGTCTGGTGATAGTGTTAGAGAAGCAGAAAAGAAAATGCAAAGAACCAAAAAATTAAAGAAAAAAGACAGAAAATATGAAGCTGTTTATAGAGATATAGAAAATTCATTCCAAAGCTTTTTCGGAACAAAGGTTAAATTAGATGTAGGAAAAAGAAAAGGAAAAATAGTTATAGAATATGCTAATAATGAGGATCTAGAGAGAATTTTAGAATTAGTAAAAAAATAAATAAAATATTGATAACTATAAGAAGCTTTACACTCTTTCTAATCACATTCGAAATTTTGATTTTTAAGCTTTTTTCAGTATTTATAATTTTTTTCTCATAACAAACAAAAAAAATCAATGCTAAAGGTATTGACAACAGGCATTATAGTATGTTATTATAATGCTTGTAGCAAGAAGAGGCACATGGAGAGGTGGTCGAGTTGGTTTATGGCACCAGTCTTGAAAATTGGCGTAGGTTAATAGCCTACCGTGGGTTCGAATCCCACCCTCTCCGCCAAAACTTGCTTTTTTAATTTAAAATAAAATTAATTCAGTTTTTGGAGAATTACCCAAGTGGCTGAAGGGGACGGTTTGCTAAACCGTTAGGGTTGCGTAAGTGGCCGCGAGAGTTCGAATCTCTCATTCTCCGCCATTACACATTAGAATTATCTAATGTGTTTTTTTTGGCTAAAAAATGGAACAAATAATGAATTAATTCATAATATTTAACAGGTGATTTGTATGAATTATGGTATTTGTTTTTCTGGTGGTGGAATAAAAGGTGCTGCACATATTGGAGCAATAAAAGCATTAGAAGAAGAAAACTTTAAATTTAATTATATTTCAGGAACATCTTCAGGAAGTATTATTGCTACACTTTATGCGGCTGGTTATTCAAGTGATGAAATGTTAAAATTTTTTAAAAAATATGCTAAAAAAATAAAATACGTTGATCTAAAAAACATTTTAATTTTATTAATTAATTTATTTATTAAAAGAAAAATTGTAATTAAGGGATTTAATGAAGGAACAATAATAGAAAGATTATTAAATAAAGAATTAAATAAAAAAAATATAAAAAATATTTCAGACATAAAAAAAGAATTATTAATTCCAAGTATAGATATTAATACAGGAGAAATTAATGTTTTTATTTCAAAAGAAAATAGAGCAAAAT
>USJU01000037.1 GCA_900555085.1 uncultured Clostridium sp. | reverse complement strand
GATACAATTGCGCAAAATTTATTAGCTATGAGCAATAAAAATTATGTTGAAAGTTTATATACAACTAATAATGCTTATGAAAATAATAGTGGAGATAATAATATTCCACCAAAAGATTCAGATACACCTATTAAGGTCATAACATACAAACAAACTACAATTTAATTTATAATATAAGACAAAAATAATAATTTAATTTTAATTATTATTTTGTCTTTGAATAAATTTTAATTATGAAATTAAATGTAGGGGTGGACGACTTTGTCCGCCCACGTATAAATATAAATTACAACCAAGGAGGTTTTGAAAATGGGAGATTCACTAATTACTGTTGTAGTAATTGTTTTAGCAGCAGTTTTGATGTTTGTATTTCCACTATTAACAGTATCAGAAAATAGTGATAATACATCTCAATTATCTGTTCAAAATGCAACAACAGAATTTGTTGAAAATATACGTTCAACAGGAAAAATAACATTGAATTCATATGATAAATATATTCAAACAATAAATTCTACTGGAAACACATTTGATGTACAAATGGAAGTACAAGTGTTAGATGAAAACCCAGGAGTAAAAACTACACAAACAGATCAAACAAAAATAGGTGAAAATATTTATTATACACAATATACAACACAAGTATTAAATGAATTAAAAAGTAGTAATAAAAAAACATTAAAAGAGGGAGATATAGTTACTGTAAAAGCTTTAAATACAAATACAACAATAGCTCAAACATTAAGAAATTTCTTGTATAGAATAGCTGGAAATAATACTTCTTCAATAGCTGCATCTCATTCAGGAATTGTAACATCAAATGGTTCAAATAAATAACAAAAAAATGCCCTTTTTATAAGGGCTTTGTTGTTATAAAACGAAAGGAAAAAGTCTATGAAACTACAAACTCTAACTGTAATATTTATAATAATCATGTTGCCGATAACAATGGTTGTATCCCAATACATTAAAACAGAAATTTCTACAATTACATTGCAATCTGAATATGATACAAAATTAAATAATGCAACATATGATGCAATAAAAGCATTTCAGTTAAATGAAAGTAATAGTACAACTGAAAATATAGCAACAGAAAAAATAAGAGATGTAAATGCATCTGTAAATTCATTTTACAATTCAATGGCATCATCTATGGGAGTTAGTGGTTATACAGAAGAAGACTTGAAAGGATACATTCCATGTTTAGTATATACATTATATGATGGATATTATATTTATACATCATATGATAATAATGGACAAAAAGAATATGGTTTAAAACCATATGTTTATTACACAGAACATATAAAAGGAGATAATGTAGATGTAACAGTTTCATATACATTAGATAGTTATATAATGGTAGCAGGATATGTTAAAGAAAGTGGAGAAACAAAATATGTTACAAAATCTGGTTATTTATTATCTGATTCTCAAAGTATTAATGAAAGTGAACAACTAAAAGATAATATAGATTATAATAATAAAATAAATTATCAAGTGTCATACAAATATTTAAAAGGAGAAAATAATAGAATTAATAAATATTATTGTTTAAATAGTGAATGGTATGATTATTCTACAACAGGAAAATTACAAAAAGTAACTAATCAAAAAATTATACAGCAACTAAATAGTAGCATAGGAGACGAAAGTGCAAAAAAATATATCAAAGAGTCAAATAATTTTACAGAATGGGTTAATCAAAATTTAGGAAGTATTGCAAATTATTTAAAAATAAGTGAAGAAAATAATCCAGACAATTATTCAAGTGAATTTAACGAGCATAGAAGACAAGTTATAAAAAATTCAATAACAACTAATTTACAAGCAACACTTGCAAATTATAAAGGTAATATAGATGAATTTCAAATGCCTGAATTAGAAGAAACAGAGTGGGATAAAATAATAAATAATGTTAGTTTAATTTCATTTATGCAAGGTTTGCCTTTAAAAAATAAATATTATAGAGGTTATAGTGTTGTAACAAACACACAAAGTAGAGAATTTGTAAACCCTAATGAAATATATATTATTAATAGAAATAAATATCACAAAATAACCTGTAAGGATAGTCAAAATTGGGATGCTATATTAGGAGCTTATAGAAATACAACTTTTTTAAGAAAAAAATATACAGGGCTTAATAGTAATACAGGAAATACAGAAGAAAAATATTATTATATGCACCACAATAGAACCAGTGGTTTTTTAACAAGCTGTTATGAGTGTATTGTTACATCTTCAAATACATATTCATCTATTGAGGAAGCGATAGAAAATGCATCACCAGATGTAAAAAAAGCATATTATAAAGCATTATATAGAGAAAGGTATGTAAATTATAAATCATTAAATTTTGGAACAGAATAATTTTTAATTTATTTCATTAAAAATAAAAAAATGGTTAAACTAAATTTAATAATACATAGGAGAGTAGTGTAATGAAAACTTTCAAAAAAATGTTATTAATAATTAGTTTAACCATTATTTTTGTTTATATAAATTGTTTAGATTCTATTCCAAGCAGTGTTATTTTATTTGAAGGAGATAATTTAAGTATACCGACTATTTTTGGAATAAATATCTCTAATGAACTTGCTACAACCGTTTCGGATGATATTGAAGATAACAAATTGCAAGAAAATAATTATAATGAATCTGGAACTTACAATTTATCTGTTAATATCGCAAATTTAAAATTAAAAGATATTAATGTAAATGTTATACCAAAACAGAGTGTTGTAGTTTGCGGAAATTCTATTGGAGCTAAATTATATACAAATGGTGTACTTATTGTTGGAATGAGTGAAATTGAAGGAGTAGATAATATAAAATATAAACCATATGAAAATACTGGAATAGAAGAAGGCGATATGATTGTAGAAATTAATAGCAGCGCAATAACTTGTACAGCAGATTTAATAAAAAATGTAAATAGGTGTGAAGGAAAATCTGTTAATATAAAATATGTTAGAGAAGGAGAAGAAAAGCAGACAAGTGTATTACCAGTAGAAACAGCAAAAAATGAGTATAAATTAGGATTATGGGTACGAGATGCTGCAGCACGGAGTTGGAACTATAACATTTTATGAGCCAGAAACAAAAGAATTTGCAGCATTGGGGCATGGAATTTTAGATGTAGATACGAATAAATTAATAAATATTGGAAAAGGAGAATTAGTAACAAGCAAAATACTATCTATTACAAAAGGAGAAAATGGAAAACCAGGAGAAATAAAGGGAAGTATAGAAAATGGAACATCTATAGGCGAAATAAATAAAAATACCTTTTTTGGAATATATGGAAAAATAAATAATCCAAATGCTTTAAATATAGATACAAGTAAAATATATGAAGTTGCAAATAGAAATGAAATAAAAACAGGAGAAGCAACTATTTTATGCTCTTTAGATAACAGTGGACCACAAGAATACAAAATAAATATAGATAAAATATATTATAACAATAATTCAAATAATAAAAGTATGTTAATAAGTGTAACAGATGAAAAATTAATAGAAAAAACAGGAGGAATAATACAAGGAATGAGTGGAAGTCCGATAATACAAAATGGAAAATTTATTGGAGCAATAACACACGTATTAGTAAACAATTCAACAGAAGGATATGCAGTGTTTGGAGATATGATGTTAAAGCAAATGAGAACAATTGAATAAAAAATTACAATTCATTTAAAAAATTAATTGATTTTTTAGTAAAAAAAGTATAAAATAATTGTGAAAAATAAAAAATTATGGAGAATTATATGAAATTAAAGCCAAATTTAGAAGAATATATAAAAAAACAAGATATTGAAAAAATATTTTTATATCAAAAAAAAACATTTGATATGAAAATAGAAGATTTACAGTCAAATATAAATAAAATTGAAGACTGTTTATCTTTGAGTTTTGGTGAAGATTTAAATAATAATAAATATAATATTGAATTAGAAAAAATAAAAAAACAGTTAGATGACTTAGTTAGCAATTCAATAGATGATAAAAAAATGAAATTGGAGTTAGATAAAATTTCATTTGAAGTACGAGTAGAAATAGAAAATAAAATTAATGAGGAAAAAGAAAAACTAGAAAAATTAAGTGAAGAAACTGCAAACGAAATAAATAAAATTTTAGAAGAAACTAAAATAACTGAAAAAGAAAAAGCTAAAAGTACTGAAAAATATATAGAAGACTTAAAAATGAAATTAGAGGAAATTGCAAAATATGGAAGAAGCAGAACTGCTATAGGCAAACAAGAGAAAACAATAAAAGCCTTAGAAGCAGATAGAAAAGAAATTAATGAACAAATAGAAAATATAAAAATTTTAATAGATGAAAAAATAAAAAAATTAAACTATGATGAAACAATAAAAAACATAAACAAAAACATACAAAATATTGAAAAATATAGCGATTCAGAATATGAAAAAAATATTAAAGAAATAAAAGATGTAAAAAAATCATTAGAGACTAAAATAGAAAAAGAAATTACAAAATTAAATTATATTGAAACAATTGGACAATTTGAAGAAAAAATAAGAGATTTTAAAGAATACTTTGAAAATCAAAATGAATATAATGAAAATAAGATTCAAATGGTTGAAAATTCATTACAAAACGAATTTGAAGAATTAAAAACTGAAGTAGATAAAAATATAAGCAATAGTAAAATAGAATTAGAAAAAAGTTTTCAATCTGAAATAAAAAAATTTAATTTTCATGAGGAAATTGAAAAAATAAATAATAAAATAAGTGTTGAAAAAGAAAAACAGCAAGAAAATACAAAAAAACAAAACGATTTAATAAAAGAATTTACAAAGCAACAAGAAAATATAAATAATATTAGTAATTTGATAAAAGAATTTAACTATGGGAAAGATATAAAAAATATAAATAGTGAAATTACAAATATTAAGGAATTAATAAATAATAGCAAATTAGAAAATGATGAAAAGTTACAAAAAATACAAGAAAGATTAAATGTTTTAGAAAAAGTTAATTTTATTGAAGATATTGAAAAAATTTCAAATATAGTAAACGGCATGGAAAAACAAAATCAAGCAGTTTTAGAAATTGTAAAAAATATGGAAGATAAGTATGAAAATATTACAACCTTCAGTCAATTGCAAGAAAAAGAAATAGAAAAAATTATTAACAAAAAAATGAAAACTATGGAAGCTAAATACAATAAAATTATTGAAAACAAACTTAAGCTAATTGAAAGCAATAGTAAAGCTAAAGAAAAAATACAAGAAAATAAAACAGAAATTAAAAAGAAAACGACTACTGCTAAAAAGAAAACAGCATCTACAAGTAAGAAAAAAGATACTACAACTACAAATAAAATAATGTATGAAATACCTATTGAAAATAATAAAAATAATATATATTCTGAAGTAGCTGTGGAAGAAAAAATTGCAGCAGAACCAGTATATAATCAAAGCTTGGAAGAAATGTTGAACAAATTAAGAAATGCTAAATTAGAAACAAGTAATTTAGAAAAATCTTTAAATAGTATAAATCAAATTTTAGGATATACAAAAAAAGAAGATGCAGAGAATTAATCTGCATCTTTTAACATTGGTCCTATTTTTGTAACAGTACCAGCTCCTAGAGTTAGAACTATATCATTTTCTTTAACATTTTGCTTTAAATATTCAACAGTTTCATTAAATTCTGGAATATATTTTGCATTTGCCCCAAAGGAAACTAGTTTATCTACTAAATCTTTAGAAGAGATATTGTAAGTATTTTTTTCTCTTGCAGCATAAATATCAACAACAATAATGTTATCAAAATTTAATAAACTATGAGCAAAATCTTCAAGTAAATTAGCTGTTCTACTATATGTGTGTGGTTGAAAAACAACCCAAGATTTATTATATTTTTTATTCATTAAAGCCTTAGCTGTTGCTAAAATTTCTGTTGGATGATGACCATAATCATCAAAAATACTAGAACCGTTTACTTTTCCTTTATATTCAAAACGTCTATTAGCACCTCTAAATTTTGTTAAAGCTGTTTTTATAGTTGCATTTGAAATACCATAAGAATCGCACAAAGAAATACATGCTAAAGCATTTAAAATATTATGCATTCCTGGTACATAAAGTTTAAATCTATCATAGAATTTTTGCTCTTTATATACATCAAATTCTGGAAATCCATCATTATCAAATGCAATATTTACAGCAAAAAAGTCTGTATTTTTATTTGTAATACCATATGTTAAAGTTTTTGCATTTGTTTCTTTAGCAAGTTCTAAACACTTAGAGTCATCACCATTTAATACAAGTAAACCATCTTCAGGTATAATTCTTACATATTTAGCAAATGCTTTTTGAATGTTTTCTATATTTTTAAAATAATCTAAATGGTCATTATCTATATTTAAAATTATTTCAGCTTTAGGGTAGAATTTTAAAAAGCTTTCAACATATTCGCAAGCTTCAATTATAAAGTTTTCACTATTACCAATTCTATAATTTCCATCTATGGCTTTTAAAATAGCACCAACTTGTATACTTGGGTCCAATCCTGCTTCTATGAAACATAAAGAAACCATAGATGTTGTAGTAGTTTTTCCATGAGTTCCAGAAACTCCAATAGTATTTTCAAAAGCTTTAGTTAGCATTCCTAAAAAGTCACATCTTTCTATAGTTGGAATATTCAATTCTTTTGCTTTAACCATTTCTGGGTCAGTATCTTTTATAGCTGCAGAGTAAATAACTGCTTCAGCCTTAGATAAATCTTCTAAGTTGTGGCCAATTGTAACTTTAATATTATTAGAAATAAGTTTATGTATAATTTCAGAATCATTCATATCTGAACCAGTAACAGTAACGCCAAAATTATTTAAAATTTCGGCGATACCGCTCATACTTACTCCACCAATACCTAACATATGTACTCTATTATATTTTTTTATTAAATCTATATTTGGCATAAAATTACCTCCAATTATTCTACATTAACGTAATGATTATACACTTATAATGCAAAAAATACAATACTTTATTTATAATATGAACATAGATAAAATTTGTTAATTTTTTTTGAAAAATAAGAAGGAAAAAATATTTTTTTGACGAATAATATTAATGTACATAAGAAAAAATGTACAAAATAAAAACATTGGAAGGCGGTGCACATAATGCAAATAACAGATGTACGTTTAAGAAAAGTTAATTCAGAAAACAGAATGAAAGCTGTTGCTTCTGTAACATTCGATAACGAATTCGTAGTACACGATATCAAAGTTATCGAAAAAGATGGGTTATTTATTGCTATGCCAAGCAAAAAAACTCCAAACGGAGAATTCAAAGATATAGCTCATCCAATCAATGCTGAAACTAGAGAGAAAATTCAAGCTGCTATATTAGAAGCTTACAATGCTCCAGAAGAAGAATCAGCAGAATAATAAATAAAAAACAAAAATGACCTTAGGGTCATTTTTTTGTCCGCATTGGGGACAGTCCCCCAAGCGACAATTTGTCGATATTAGGGACAGGTCTATTAAAAGGAGGAAAAGAAAATGGAATATATATATGAACCACAAGGCGTATGTTCACAGAAAATGGTATTTGAAATTGAAGGGGATATTGTAAAAAGTGTAAAAATCGTACGTGGATGTCCAGGCAATACTGTTGGTGTTGCAAAATTAATTGAAGGTTTAACAATTGATGAAGTAATAAAAAAACTAAAAGGTATACAATGTGGCTATAAAGGAACATCTTGTCCAGATCAATTAGCTATTGCATTAGAAGAATACAAGAAAAAAAGAGAAAAATAAAGGAAAAAAGAGGTAGCATAACCATATTGTGGAATAATTAAGATTAAAACTTGCAAATTTTTGTTAATTTGCAAGTTTTTTGGTATACATAATTTGAAAAAGTAGATAATATGTAGTATAATAGATTTTGGCTGTGCATAAAAATACAGTAAAAAGGAGAGTGAATTATATTTTAAAAACGAGAATAAAACACTGCACGAAAGAAATTTTAAAAACAACTAAAATAATAGCAGTAGCTTTAATTCTTATTATAGGTATAATCTTAATTAAGTACAAACCTTTATATAAAGTTGAAATTGATGGTGTCCAAATTGGATATGTAAAAAATAAAAAAGAATTTAATAGTTTAGTTAATGAATATGTTGAAAGTGAAAAGAATGACCAAGTAGCTTTTGTTACATTAGATTCAAATCCTTCATATGAATTAAAATTAGTTGAAAATACAATAGATAGTAATGAAGATGAAGTACTAGAAACTGTAAAAGAAAATACAACTACAACATATACAGCTTATGGAATTACAGTAAATAATGATATAAAAACATATGTAAAAACCGAAGAAGATGCAGAAAATACTGTTAAATCTATAAATGAGCAGTACAATGCTGAAGATAAAAAAATAGATATAAATGTTAAACAAATATATTCAGAAGAAGCTTTAGAAACAGTAGAAACAGATAATGCTGTAGAAACCGTTGCACAAATAGCTGATGTTCAAATAAAAGAGCAAGAAAAACAGGAAGAAAAAAATAATGCAATAGCAGTTGTAAACGAAGTTGCAATAATAAAAAAACCTGTTTCAGGAAGTATAACCTCAAGATATGCAGAAGTTAGTAGAGTAAGAAGTGGAGCACATACAGGTTTAGATATAGCAGCACCTTCAGGAACAGATATAAAAGTATGTAGTAATGGTAAAGTTACATTTGCTTCTTATAAGGGTTCATATGGAAATTTAATTAAAGTAGAACACAAAAATGGTGTAGAAACTTGGTATGCACACTGTAGTAAATTATATGCAAAAGTTGGTCAAGAAGTGAAAGCAGGAGATATTATTGCAGCTGTAGGTTCAACAGGTAACTCAACAGGATCACATTTACATTTTGAAATACGTATAAATGATAATCCTGTAAATCCACAAAAATATATATATAATAAATAAAACGATGGCTATGAAGTGAACCAAAATTATTAGACCAAAAAGTTTAATAATTTTGGTTCATTTTCTATACAAATTTATTTGTCATTTTATTTATTGTATTACTAATGTTGAATGTCGTAGGGGCAGACGCCTCTGTCTACCTGTATGTTTTTTTATATTGCATTATTACTTTTTATATTGTATAATAATTTTGTTTAAAGAGGTGAAGACATTGGGAATTATAGAAAAGTGGAAAAGAAAAAGAGAAATTAGAAAAATACTAAATTCAAAAGACGTAGAAAAGGTTGAAAGTGTTGAAGATTTTGAAAAAGATGAAAATTTGGAAAATATAATATTAAGCATTAAAGATAAAAATAAAAGAGCACAAGCTTTGCAAAAAGCAATTCATAAAATTGATGATAAGGAAATTATAAAGTCTATATTACCAACTTTAAAAGATGATGATATTTTAAGGTTGTTAGATAAAAAGATAGAATATTTAGACAATGCAGACAGAAATATTTTATACACAACAATATCAAGTATTAATGATGACGAAAAGAGATTAAGTACAATTAAAAGATTTTACAAACATTTATCGGATACTGAATTAGCAAACACTTTAGAGTCAATAAAAGATAAAAATTTATTAATAAAAAAAGGAAAAAAGAATAAAAGAAAACAATCAGATGTAGAAGGAATGGAATCAGAAGTCGAGAATCACAAAATTAATATAATAACTAATAAGATAATATTGAATTATATTAATAACGAAACCTTATTACATATGAGAGAATTATTAGGATGTTTGCAACTTGATACTTCAAAGGTAAAAGTTGTAGAAAAGGCATTAGAACAAGAAGAAAAGCTACAAGAAAAGATAAAAAGAGGAGAATTACCTAAAGAATATGAGAAGAAGGATGAAAAAGGGAATTTATATGTTATAAAAAATACTGTTTTTGATGAAAAAGGAAAAAAATTATTAATTAGAAAATCTTTTGAAAGTATAAAAGGGTGTAAATCTGTAGAAAGAAGAAAAAAAGAAATTTTAATAAAATTATATAAGGAAGGCTTGTATACATATGAGGAAGCAAGAACAATTTCAAAAACATTAATATATAATGATATAATAGAAAAAGAAGCAAAAGAGAATTTACTAAAAATAGAGGGAAGAAAGAAATTTGTACAAGAAGTAAAAGAAAAAGATTTAATAAATACACCAATAACAATAGAGAAAACTGGAAATATAGTAGAAATACCAGATGATGAAGAAAAAAACAGATAAAAATCTTATTTTTGTTGACAAAAATTTGGTATAATATATAATAATTACATATAATAAACACTAAGGAGGAAGTTATGTCTGATATAGATGAAAACGAAGAACTTAAGATAAAAAATAGCATAAATGAATTAATAGAGAAGGCTAAAATAGCCTCAAAAGAGTATATGAAATTGAATCAAGAACAAGTAAATAACATTGTAAAAGCAATGTCTATGGCAGGTCTTGAAAATCATATGAAACTTGCAAAAATGGCAGTTGGAGAAACTGGCCGTGGTGTATATGAAGATAAAATAACAAAAAATTTATTTGCAACAGATTATATATATCATAGTATAAAATATGATAAAACTGTTGGAGTTATTGAAGAAAATGATGAAGACGATTATATAAAAATTGCTGAACCTATTGGAATTATAGCTGGTGTAACACCTGTTACAAACCCAACTTCAACAGTAATTTTTAAATCTATGATTGCAGCTAAAACAAGAAATGTAATAATATTTGGATTTCATCCATCTGCACAAAAATGTAGTGTAGAAGCGGCAAAAATTGTACGTGAGGCAGCTATAAAAGCAGGTGCTCCAGAAAATTGTATTTTATGGATAGAAGAGCCATCTGTTACAGCAACAAATTTATTAATGAGCAATCCAGCAGTAGATTTAATTTTAGCAACAGGAGGAACTGGAATGGTAAAAGCCGCATATTCATGTGGAAAACCAGCACTAGGTGTTGGACCAGGAAATGTTCCTTGTTATATAGATAAAACAGCAAAATTAAAAACTTCTGTAAACGATTTAGTAATGTCAAAATCATTTGATAATGGAATGATTTGTGCTTCTGAACAAGCAGTTATAGTAGATAAAGAAATATATGAAGAATTTGAAAGCTTAATGAGAAAAGCAGGTTGCTATTTTGTAAGCAAAGAAGAAAAAGAAAAATTACAAAATGCAATGTTCCAAGACGGAAAACTAAACTCTAAAATACCTGGTCAAAGTGCATATAATATAGCAAAACAAGCAGGATTTGAAGTACCAGAAACTACAAAAGTTTTAGTAGTATATGAGGAAGGAATAGGACGAGATTATCCATTTTCAAAAGAAAAATTAAGTCCTGTACTTGCTTATTATATAGTTGAAAATAAAGAAGAAGGAATAGAAAAGGCAGAAAAATTACTAGAAAATGGTGGATTAGGACATTCTGCCGTAATACATTCAGAAGATGAAGAAACAATATTAGAATTTTCTGAAAGAGTAAAAGTTGGAAGAATAATTGTAAACTCTCCATCATCACATGGTGGAATTGGTGATATTTATAACACAAATTTGCCATCTTTAACACTTGGTTGTGGAAGTTTTGGGAAAAACTCAACAACATCAAATGTTTCAAGTGTTAACTTAATTAATATTAAAAGAGTAGCGAAAAGGAGAGTTAATATGCAATGGTTTAAAGTTCCAGAAAGAATATATTTTGAGGCTGGTGCAATTCAATATTTAGAGAAAATGCCAGATATAACAAGAGCTTTCATTGTTACAGATGAGGGAATGGTAAAATTAGGATATGTAGATAGAATACTTTATCATTTAAGAAAAAGACAACAATATGTTCATTCAGAAATATTTTCAAGTGTTGAACCAGACCCATCTTTTGAAACAATAAAAAGAGGTGTTCAAGCAATAGAAAGCTTTAAACCAGATGTTATTATAGCATTAGGTGGAGGTTCCGCAATAGATGCTGCAAAAGGAATGTGGTTATTTTATGAACATCCAGATGCAGATGTTGAAGGAATGAAATTAAAATTTTTAGATATAAGAAAGAAAACTTACAAATTTCCTAAATTAGGAGAAAAATGTAAAATGGTAGCAATACCAACAACATCTGGAACAGGTTCAGAAGTTACATCTTTTGCTGTAATATCTGATAAAGTTCAAAACAAAAAATATCCATTAACAGATTACGAATTAACACCAGATGTTGCAATAGTTGACCCTGACTTAGTTACATCACTTCCAAAATCTATTACAGCAGATACCGGAATGGATGTATTAACACATGCACTAGAAGCATATGTATCAAATATGGCTTCAGACTACACAGATGCATTAGCAGAAAAAGCAGCTGAATTAGTAATTAAGAATTTAAAAGAATGTTATGATAATGGTTCAAATAAAGAAGCAAGAGAAAGAATGCACAATGCAAGTACAATGGCAGGTATGGCATTTTCAAATGCGTTCTTAGGAATAAATCACTCTTTAGCACACAAATTAGGAGCAGCATATCATTTACCACATGGAAGACTAAATGCAATATTACTTCCATATGTAGTAAAATACAATTCAGAAGAACCAACAAAATTTGTATCATTCCCTAAATATGAATACTTTATAGCAGACGAAAAATATGCAACAATAGCTAGAAAAATGGGATTAAAAGCAGATACAAAAGAAGAGGGAGTACAATCTTTAATAAAAGAAATACAAGAATTAAATGAATACCTAAATATACCAAAATCATTACAAGAAGCAGGAGTAGACGAAAAAGACTTCTTCGAAAATATAGATACATTAGCAGATAGAGCCTTTGAAGACCAATGTACAACAGCAAATCCACGTCTACCATTAATACCAGAACTAAAACAAATATTAACAGATGCATACTATGGAAACGAAATAAAATTTTAAGTAATATCGTTTGGTCGCTTATGTGGTATTTAAAAACAATTATATTTGACATTCAAAATAAAATTTAATAAAAGACAAAATAATAATTAAGATCAAATTTCGC
>USJU01000036.1 GCA_900555085.1 uncultured Clostridium sp. | reverse complement strand
AAATATAATTATTTGCTTTGCAAAATTAATTATATATTTTCTCTTTAATTTATCTATAAAAATTATTCTCAATATTAATGCTATTATATAGTACACTCCAACATTTTGCTTGCACATAAAAGTCAGAAAAATTATTATTCCATTTAAAATAAAATTTCCTTTTTCTTTTAAATTTAACAGTGTTCCCAACAAGAATAAAGCTACTGCTAAAGAAGTATAATTGCTCATTGTCCTAACTGATGTATTACATCCAATAAATATAATAAGTGTATATGACAAGCTTTTTAGTTTTGAATTTAACATTTCTTTGAAAATTAAGTATATTATAAAATACAAAAATGTATTAATTGCAATATTATAAATTCTAAATGTAAGGAAATTTGCTCCTAATACTCCAAATAGAAATTTTCCAATATAAAAAAATAGTGGAGTTATTATAACATTTGCATCTTTATATATTTGTAATCCATTGTACATTTTATATACATTTTGAAAATTCCAAATTTCATCTGTCTTATACATTATTTCACCAATTAAGGCTATTCCACTTATTACTATCATAATTAATATTATAAAAAATACATTATCATGTTTTTTTATTAATTCTTTTGTTGTCTTCATTTTTCCTCCAAATCTGTTATTTTCGTTTTATATTAATTAAAAACAATAATAATTAATGTAACAAAAGCGGTTCTTATGAACCGCTCAATTTTTATTTAAAATTTTCTTTTTCTAGCTGCCTCTGATTTTTTCTTTCTTCTAACACTTGGTTTTTCGTAGTGTTCTCTTTTACGTACTTCTTGGATTACTCCATTTCTAGCACATTGTCTCTTAAATTTTCTAAGAGCATCTTCTATATTTCCATTAACTTTTATTTCATTTGCCATTTATAATTCCCCTCCTTCCACTCACTTTTCAGTTTATGGTTTTTTAGAGTCTGGGGTTTTTAAATCTATTTTTATTTAAATCCCTAACTTACGGTACATATTATAAACCATTGGTTGGCTTCTTGTCAATACATTGCTTTAATATTATGTGGTTATTCCAAATATTTTATAATTTTCCCTTGTTTTAAGGTTTCTGGCATGTTTATTACTCTTTGGTTACTTGATCCTCTGAATTTTAATTTTATGTCTTTGTTTTCTATTTCAAATTTTCCATCTACTAATACATCTATGTTTTTTAATATTTCTTGTGTTGTTTTGTTATCTTTGAATTTCCCGTTTAATAAGTCGTCGTCTAATTTGAAACCTGTGTAACACCAGATATTTTTTTCTGGATATTCACTTTTTACTCTTTTTATTATTTTTAAAACTTCTTCTTGATTTTCTGGTTCTAGAGGTTCTCCTCCTAATAGTGATAGTCCTGCTATATGGTCTGGTTTAAGTTCTTCCATTATTTTATTTTCTGTTTCTTCTGTTACTTCTTTTCCGTAGTTAAAGTTCCATGCTTCTGCATTAAAGCAATCTTTGCAGTGATGTCTGCATCCACTCACAAATAAAGATACTCTTACACCTTCTCCATTGGCAATATCTATTCTTTTTATATCTGCATAATTCATTGTTTTCACCTCTTATAAATGTAAAACCCTTGCTTTTATTTCTTTTGTTTTTCCTGCGTTCCAGAAGTTTTCTCCTAAATATCCGCAAGTTCTTCTTGTTACATTCATTTTTCCATGGTCTTTATTTCCACAGTTTGGGCATTCCCATTCGTTGTCGTCATTTATTATTATTTCTCCGTCAAATCCACATACATGGCAGTAATCTGATTTAGTATTAAATTCTGCATATTGAATATTATCATATATAAATTTAACTACTTCTTCTAATGCTTGTAGGTTATTTTGCATATTTGGTACTTCTACATATGAAATTGCTCCTCCTGGTGACATTTTTTGGAAGTCGCTTTCAAATTTTAATTTGCTGAATGCATCTATTTTTTCTCTAACATCTACATGATATGAATTTGTATAATATCCTTTGTCTGTAACATCTTTTATTACACCATATTTTTCTTTATCTATACGTGCAAATCTGTAGCATAAGCTTTCTGCTGGTGTTCCATATAAAGAGAAACCTAATCCTGTTTCTTCTTTCCATTTTGTTGTTGCATCTCCTAAGTGTTTCATAACTTTTAGGGCAAATTCTCTTCCTTCTTCTGTTGTGTGTGATACACCTTTTACTAATTTTGTAAGTTCATATATTCCTATATATCCTAAAGATAATGTTGAATATCCATCTTTTAATAATTTATCTATTGTTTCTCCAGGATTTAGTCTTGCTATTGCTCCATATTTCCAGTGTATTGGGCTTGTTTCTGCTTTTGTTCCTAATAATGCATAATGTCTACACATTAAAGCTTCTTTGCAAAGTTCTAGTCTTTCATCTAATAATTTCCAGAATTTTTCTTCGTCTTCTCCGGCAATTATTCCTATTTGTGGTAAGTTTATGCTTACTACGCCTTGGTTAAATCTACCTTCAAATTTGTAGTTTCCGTTTTCATCTTTCCATGGTGTTAAGAAACTTCTACATCCCATAGGGCTAAATACATTTCCTTCATAATTTTCTCTCATTTTTTTAGCTGAAATGTAGTCTGGATACATTCTTTTTGCAGAACATTTTACTGCAAGTTTTGTTAAGTAATCATATTTTCCACCTTTTAGGCTATTACATTCATCTAATACATATATTAATTTAGGGAATGCTGGTGTTACATATACACCTTTTTCGTTTTTTATTCCTTCTAGTCTTTGTTTTAATACTTCTTCTATAATCATTGCATTTTCTTTAATATATTCGTCATTTTCATCTAAATGTAAGAATAATGTAACAAAAGGTGATTGACCATTTGTTGTCATTAAAGTATTTATTTGATATTGTATTGTTTGTACACCAGATTTTAATTCTGCTTTTTGTCTTTGTTCTGCTATATCGTGTATAACTTCATCTGGTAATTTTCCTTTATATTTTTCTTCTAATTGTTTTTTAAATTTATTGTAACTTTTTCTTAAATATTTTCCTAAATGCATTAAGTCTACAGATTGTCCACCATATTGATTACTTGCAACTGCAGCAATTATTTGTGTTGTTACTGTGCATGCAACTTGGAAACCTTTAGGGCTTTCTATCATTTTTCCATTCATAACTGTTCCATTATCTAACATATCTCCAATGTTAATTAAGCAACAGTTGAATATTGGTTGTACAAAGTAGTCTGCATCATGGAAGTGTAATATTCCTTCCTCATGTGCTTTATTTATTTTTTCTGGTAGTAAAAGTCTTTTTGTTAAATCTCTTGAAACTTCTCCTGCTATGTAATCTCTTTGTGTTGATGCAAGCATTGTATTTTTATTTGAGTTTTCTTCTGCAAGTTCTTGGTTTTCATTTCTTATTAATCCTAATATAGATTCATCTGTTGTATTACTTTTTCTAACTAATGCTCTGTTATATCTATAAACGATATACTTTTTAGCAAGTTCAAATTTTTCTATTTCCATAAGTTTTTGTTCAATAATATCTTGTATATCTTCAACTAACATTCTTTTTTTGTTTAATTCTTGAATATACTCAATTATTTCTTCAATTTCTTTTTTTGTTGCCCTTTCTGATCTTCTTACCTCTTTATTTGCTTTCTCAATTGCTACGGCTATTTTACTTCTATCATAGTCTACAGCTCTTCCATCTCTTTTTATTACCTTCATTGTCCCTTTCACTTTCCTTTCTAAATTTGAGTCTTGCCAAAATATTTTTTGTTTTTCCCTTTGACAATGCTATTATATATATTTATTTAATAATTGCTTGTTGCTTCTGCAACTTTTTTTCGATTTTATTTTTTCATTTATAAAAACATCTCGAATTTAGGCTTTTTTTGAAATATTACATTTATGTTACAAACCATTTCCAGTATTTACCTATTAAGAAATTCGTTGTGTTTCTAAAAGATTTTTAATTGGTTTAAATAATATGTTTTCAAAAATTATCGTATTTTTGTTGCTTTTGCAACGAATTTATATTATAATGTTTTTGCATTTGAATTTTTATTAATTATAAATATAAAAAAGACAAAATAATAATTAAGATTAAATTTCGCGAAGCAAGTGGGGACCTTTCCGGCATTCTTCAAAATTCTTTTGAATTTTGTTAGAAGGACGTGAATGGGGAGCCTCGATGAAATTTTAGATTAATTTATTATTTTGTCTTGTTTTATAATGTAATATGACGAGATTTTATTCATCAATTATGTCTAAATTAACATCATTTTTTTGAGCAAAATTTTCTATTCCATTATCAATATGTAATTTAGATAGATCTGTATTTTTATCAATTAATTTTACTCTCATTTCTTTACCCTTTAAAATAGAAACTTGTTTTTCTATTTCCTGCATATTTTCTGGCTTTTCCAAAACAGTTTTTGCAAACTGTGTTAATCCATTTTTAAATTCGATTGCTACTGTTAAATCATTTACTTCTCCTAAGGATGTATTCATTAAATTAGTATATAGCATTATTTTTCCCTGTGTTTTAAAGTTTTCTATAATATCATTCCATCCTTTTATTGGCTTTAATCTTATTGCAGGTTTTTCCTTAGTTTTATTTTCTGCCTTTTGAGATATAGCAGCTGAATTGTTATTTTGTGTATAATTTCCTTCTTTTAACATTTTTTCTAAATTATTTATTTTATTTTTTAATTCTTCAATTCCATCTACACTAACATCTGTACATAATTTTATAATTCCTGCCTGAAAAATAATGATTTTTTGTGATGATTTTTTCATATCATTTTCTAATTCAGATAGATTATAAATTAAATTAACTAGTTTTTCTTTAGATACATTTTTTGAAATTTCTTCTATTTGTGCAATTTCTTCTTCACTATAAATTCCTTTATTTCCGCTTGTTTTAAATAATAAAATATCTTTAACATATTTAATTATTTCCCATAACGTATTTTGTAAGTCTTTTCCATCTTTTAAAATTTCTTCTATAGTATTTAATGTTTCGTCTATATTTTTTTCTATAATACCTTTTATTACTTTATTTATTAAATATGTTTGTGGAATACCTACAAGTTCTTTTATTTTATTATTATTTATTTTTGTATCTCCATCTTGAATACATCTTTCTAATATACTTAAAGCATCTCTCATTGCACCTTCAGATAAAACTGCAATTGTATTTAATGCATCTTTTTCCGCTTCTATTCCACTTTCCTTACACACTATTTCAAGCCTTTTTATTATATCTTCATTAGATATTTTTTTAAAGTCAAACCTTTGACATCTTGAAAGAATAGTTGCTGGTAATTTTTGTGGTTCAGTTGTTGCCAAAATAAATTTTACGTGTTCTGGTGGTTCTTCCAATGTTTTTAATAATGCATTAAAAGCACCTATTGAAAGCATATGAACCTCATCTATTATATATACTCTGTATTTTGCAACTGTTGGTAAAAAATTAACTTCTTCTCTAATTGACCTTATATCTTCAACACTATTGTTTGAAGCTGCATCCATTTCAACTATATCTGTTAATGAGCCAGAAAGTGCACCTTTACAAATTTCACATTCATTACAAGGCTCTCCATCTTTAGGATTTAAGCAATTTATTGCCCTTGCCATAATTTTAGCAGCAGATGTTTTACCAGTTCCTCTACCACCATTGAATAAATATGCATGTCCTATACGGTTTGCTTTAATTTGATTTTTTAAGGTTCTTGTAATGTGTTCTTGTCCAACCATTTCGCCAAAAGTTTTAGGTCTAAATTTTCTATAAAGTGCTGTGTAATTCAAAAAATCACATCCTTATATATTAGTTTAGCCTCTCTATGGAAAGTATAATCACATAAATACACTACTTATTGCTGCTTCCTTCCGGATCTGACAAGGTTCGTAGCTTTTTATCGAAAATACCTTCCATACAAAGGCTAAACAACATTTTTATTACGTTCTTTATTATATACGTTTTTATATTATTATGCAAGTATTTTTATATTCTTTTTAAAACTAAATCTTCTGTATTTATTTCTGTAGTACTTGTTGCTTCTTCTAGTATATTTCCTGTTGGTAACTCTAAGCTTGCTGTGGTTTTATACTTTATTCCAGATTCTGTTTCTATTATTATATCAAAAGATACTTTTGCTTTTATTTCTTCTAAATTAACACCCGTTTTTGTAAGTAATGTTCCATCATGAGAAATTTGTTCATCTTCATTAGAAGTATATGTACTAATGTTAGCATTACAAAATCTAATTATTACAGTACCACCTTGATTTGAAATTTCTAGATTATTTATACTTCCCTCTTTGCTACCAGTATATATTAATTCATTTTCTATTTTGTATTTATCATCATTTTTAAAAAGTCCAGTTTCAGCTGGTTTATATAAATTAAGTGTTCCTTTTGCAGGGGCATTTTCAATTTGAACATTGTTAATTGTTACATTTTTTATTGCATCTTGCTTTTTTCCATTTTTTTCAATTGTTATATAAACATCATTATTTTGATTTACATTTAAATCCCATTTTGCAGTTGGTGCATCTTTAGAAACACCCTCTACTGTACTTACAACTAATATTTTTGAAATATCAAATACTGCATTTTTTTCTCCCTCTACTTGATATTTAAAAATAACAAAAAATGCTAATGCACATACTAAAATTACAAATATTGATATTGTTAAAATATGTAAAATTCTATTTTTTTTACTTTGTATAGGTTTATCGCTCATTTATTTTCCCTTTCTTTTTAATCTAAGTTCTTTAAAAAATCTTTGTAAAATTTCTTTGCATTCTTGCTTTAATATTCCTTTTTCAACTTCAACTTTATGATTAAATTTATATTCAAATAAATTTAAAACAGAACCACAAGCTCCTGTTTTCTCATCATCTGTACCTACATAAACTTTTCGTATTCTTGAATTTATAATAGCTCCCGCACACATTGCACAAGGTTCTAATGTTACATATAAATCACAATTTTCAAGTCTCCAACTACTTAATTTTTTACTAGCTTTTTCAATTGCAATTATTTCAGCATGTTTAATTGTATTTAGTTTTGTTTCTTTTAAATTATGCCCTCTCGCGATAATTTTTCCATCTTTTACAATAACAGCTCCAACAGGCACTTCTTCTTTTTCATATGCTTTCTTTGCTTCTTTTATCGCCTGCTTCATAAATTTTTCATTATCATTCATACTTAAATCACCATAAATACACTGGTACACCCAAGCCGACTCGAACGGCTATCGGTCGCTTAGGAGGCGACTGCTCTATCCTGTTGAGCTATGAGTGCAAATTCTTTGGTATTATACACTATTTTAAGTAGATTTTCAACTATTGATTTTTTTTATAAATTTTCATATAATTATAAAAAATTTTAAGGAGAATTAATATGCAAAAAATTTTAGGGTATATGAGAAAAGCTATTGATGAATATAATATGATTGAAGATGGAGATAAAATTGCAGTTGCTCTTTCTGGTGGTAAAGATTCTTTTACTTTATTACTTGGGCTTAAAAATTTGCAAAGATTTTATCCTAAAAAATTTGATATTATTGGAGTTACTATAAATCCTGGTTTTGAATTTTTTGATAGTAGTTTGATTAAAGATTTTTGTGATAAATTAGATGTACCTTTTTTTGAAGAACATTCACATGCACAAGAAATTGTTTTTGAAATTAGAAAAGAAAAAAATCCTTGCTCTTTATGTGCAAATCTACGTAGAGGTGCTTTAAATACTGTAGCAAAAAGAGAGGGTTGTAATAAAATAGCATTAGGTCATAATGAAGAAGATGTTTTAGAAACCTTTTTATTAAATCTTTTTTATGCTGGAAGTATAGGAACATTTTCACCAAAAAGCTATATGAATAAATCTGAAATAACATTAATTAGACCTTTAATTTATGCACCAGAAAAATATATTCAAAATTTTGTAAAAAGAAACAACATAAAAGTAATGTCAAAAGCATGTCCTATGGATGGAAATTCAAAAAGAGAAGATATGAAAAAATTAATCCAAAGCTTTTATAAGGACTTACCACATATTCGTTCAAATTTATATGGAGCCATTAAACGTGTAGGATTAGATGGATGGAAAAATGTTTAAATATTAATATTTGTATAATACATAATTATAATAAATTTATGAAATGAGAAATTGAATAAATTTCATTATAATTATGTTTTTTTATATATTTTTTAAGACTAATAATAAATTAATCTAAAATTTCATCGAGGCTCCCCATTCACGGCATTCTAACAAAATTCCTTAGAATTTTGAAGAATGCCGGAAAGGTCCCCACTTGCCTCGCGAAATTTAATCTTAATTATTATTTTGTCTTTAAAAAAATTATAACCTTATTTTGGAGGCAATAATGTCAAATAAAAGAGATTATTATGAAGTATTAGGAGTAAATAAAAATGCAACAGATGATGAATTAAAAAAAGCATATAGAAAACTAGCAAAAAAATATCATCCAGATGCAAACCCTGATAATAAAGCAGAAGCGGAAGCAAAATTTAAAGAAGTAAATGAAGCATACGAAAATTTATCTGATCCACAAAAAAGAAGAATGTATGACCAATTTGGACACGATGGACCACAAGGATTTGGTGGAGGACAAAATGGCGGTTATTACTCATATTCAACATCAGGATTTGATGGATTTGACGGTTTTGATGATATATTTTCTTCATTTTTCGGTGGAGGATTTGGTGGAGGACGAACTTCATCAAGACAAAATGCAAGGTCATATAAAGGTGAAGATGTACGACTAAATATAGATTTAACTTTTGAAGAATCTTTCTTAGGAGTAAAAAAAGAAATTGCATTACATAGATATGAAAAATGTGAAAAATGTAGTGGAACAGGAGCAAAACCAGGAACATCACCTAAAAAATGTGGAAGATGTAATGGTACAGGTAAAATAAAACAAATGCAAAATATAATTTTTGCTCAAATTCAAACTGACGTACCTTGCCCAGACTGTCACGGAACTGGAGAAATAATAGAAGAACCATGTATGGACTGTAAAGGAAAAGGAAAAATTCGTAAACAAGTAAAATTAGATATAGAAATCCCAGCAGGTATAGCGGATAACCAAACAATAGTAGTAAGAGGAAAAGGTAATGTAGGAGAAAAAGGTGCACAAAATGGAGACGTATATGTAACAGTACATGTAAAAAAACACTCTATATATACAAGAGATGGAAAAAATGTATACTGTGAGATTCCAATAACAATAACACAAGCAACTTTAGGAGCAGAAATAGAAATTCCAATGGTTGATGGAAGTAAAGAAAGAGTAAAAGTGCCGGAAGGAACACAAACAGGAACAAAATTTGCAATACGAAATAAAGGATTTAAGTCTTTAAATAGTAACACATATGGAGATTTTATATATAATTTGATAGTTCAAACACCTAAAAAACTAACAAAAGAGCAAAGAGAATTGTTAGTTGAATTAGCAAAAACAATGAATGAACAACCACCAATAAAGAAAAAAGGTATATTTGGATAAGATATTTGCCAAAAAACAATCTTTGATATATAATATCAAGGATTGTTTTTTAGTAGGAGAAAAAATATGAATAAAATAAGAGTTATGGCTTTTGTAGGTCCATCTGGAACAGGAAAAAGTTATAGAGCACAAATGGTTGCAGGAGAAAATAATATAAATTATATAATAGATGATGGTTTATTAATAAAAGGTAATGAAATTATTGCTGGAATTTCAGCAAAAAAAGCACCAACAAAAATAGAAACAGTAAAAAATGCATTATTTTTGGAAGAAGATAAGAAAAAAGAGGTTTTAAAAGCAATAAAAAAATATAAACCAGAAGGAATACTAATATTAGGAACATCAGATGGAATGGTAGAAAAAATTGCAGCAAATTTAGGATTGCCCAAAATAGAAAAAATAGTATATATTCAAGATTATGCAACACAAGAAGAAATGGAAGAAGCAAGAAGAATGAGAGTAACAGAAGGAAAACATGTAATTCCAGTACCAACATTTGAATTAAAAAAAGACTTTAGTGGATATATATTAGATCCATTACAAATTTTTAAACATAAAGGAAAAGGAGATAAGCCATATGTTGCAGAAAAATCTATGATTAGACCAACTTTTAGTTATATGGGAAAATTCACAATATCAGATACTGTTTTTAGACAAATAATAGAACATATAGCAAAAAAAGAAAAGGGAATATATAGAGTTACAAAAACAAGAGTATCTACAGAAAATCAGGTAGAAACAATTTATTTGGAAGTAATTTTAATGTATGGTTATAATATAAAAGAAACACTTACACATTTTAGAGAAAAATCTATAAAAGAAATAGAAAAATATACTGCAATGACAGTAGAAAAAATGGATATTGTTGCAAAAGGTATACAAATGCCTGAAAATAATTAATAAAGGAGAAATAAAAAATGTTTATTGTTGCTATTGATGGTCCTGCAGGAACAGGAAAAGGAACTATTACTAAAATAGTTGCAGAAAAATTAGGGTTAGTTACTATAGATACAGGTGCAACTTACAGATGTATAACACTTGCTATGATTAAACAAAATGTAAAATTAGAAGAAGAAGAAAAAATAAAAGAAATACTAGAAAAAAGCAAAATAGAGTTTAAAAACATAAATGGAGAACAACATACATTTTTAAATGATGAAGATGTTTCAAAAGAAATAAGAAGTAATAAAGTAAATAGCATGGTATCACAAGTATCTGCATTAAAATTTGTAAGATACAAAATGGTAGACTTACAAAGAAAACTTGCAGAAGGAAAAGACGTAATAATGGAAGGCAGAGACATAGGAACATATGTATTTCCAAATGCAGATGTAAAAATATATTTAGATGCTCAGCCAGAAGAAAGAGCTAGAAGAAGACAAAAACAAAATGAAGAAGTAGGAATACAATCAACTTATGAAGAAGTTTTAGCAGGAATAATAGCAAGAGATGAAAATGACAAAAATAAAGAAATGGGAGCATTAAAAGTAGCAGAAGATGCAATAGTAGTAGATGGAACACACGGAACAATAGAAGAAAACGTACAAAAAGTAATAGAAATTATAAATAAAAAAAAATTTAAAAATAACGAAACAAAATCTGTAGGGATTGATACCTCTATCAACCAAAAGAAAGAGAAAAATAATAAAACAAAATCTGTAGGGGCACGGCGCTTCGTGCCCAAAAAAAACAAAACAAGAAAAAACAATAGAAAAATTAAAGGTAACCAAAAAAGAACCCCTATCAAAAATAATACAAAGAGAAATCGTAAGAAGTATACTATGGGTATTATACAAAATAGTATTTAGAGTAAAAGTAATAGGAAAAGAAAATGTTCCAAAAGATGAACCATTTATTCTATGTGGAAACCATGTAGAATTTATAAAAGTTCCTATTATAGAAATATTTACAACGGGTAGAAAAAAAGTATATTTTATGGCAAAAATAGAATTGTTAAATAATGCCTTTCTAAGATGGTTTGCATATTTATTCAATGTAATTCCAGTAAAAAGAGGAAAACAAGATATGTATGCAATGAAACAATCATTGCAAGCACTTAACCAAGGAGATGCCTTAGGAATATTTCCAGAAGGAACAACAAATGGTCTTGCAAAAAAAGTAAAAGTAAAAACTGGAACAGCTTATATGGCATTAAGAACAGGCTCAAAAGTATTACCAGTAGGAATTAAAACAACAAAAACAAACAGAGTTATAGTAAATATAGGAAAAACATTAAACTATAATGAACAAAAAGAAAAAAATCCAGATAAAGAGAAATTAGAAGAAACAACAAAAGAAATAATGGACACAATAATTATGTTGACAGAAACAGCAAAATAATATATAATAGAAACGTTATTTTATAATTTGATAATACTAAAATAAAGACATTAATAAATAATATGGGAAGCTGGACATTCCTTAAGCTGTAAAAAGCTACCATAGATAAAAGGTGTGTCCCCTGTCTTAAGAAAAGAGAAGGAGATATAAAAATGATTTCTGTTGCGATCGACGGGCCTGCGGGCGCAGGCAAATCTACGCTGGCGCGGCGTCTGGCTGCGGACTTCGGCTACATTTATGTGGACACCGGTGCGATGTTTCGCACCATCGGCCTTTACGCCCTCCGCGCGGGCAAAGACCCGAAGGACAACGAGGCGGTCAATGCCCTGCTGCCCAATATCACCCTCGAGTTTGCTTTTATCGAGGGCGAACAGCATATCTATCTGAATGGCGAGGACGTCAGCACGGCCATCCGCACCGAAGAGGTGGGAATGGCGGCTTCTGCCGTGGGTGCAAATCCGGCGGTGCGCGCCTTCCTGCTGGAGATGCAGCGGGACATGGCCAGGACGCAGAACATCCTGATGGATGGCCGTGACATCGGCACCGTGGTGCTGCCCAATGCGACTGTGAAGATCTTCCTCACCGCCAGCCCGGAGGCCCGCGCCACCCGCCGCTGGAAGGAGTACCAGCAGAAGGGCATCGACACCCCCTACGAAGATGTGCTGGCCGACGTCAAGCAGCGCGACTATCAGGACACCCACCGCGCCGCAGCTCCTCTCAAGCAGGCAGACGATGCCGTGCTGCTGGACACTTCGGAGCTGAACTTCGAGCAGAGCTTTGAGGCCATGAAGAAAATGATCACGGAGAAGGTCGGATGATACTATATTATATTCTGGTCCCGCTGGCATGGCTGGTGTTCCACATCGGCTTCCGCGTCCGGTGTGAGGGCAGGGAGAACCTGAAAAAAATCGGCACGAAGGGCTGCATCATTGCCCCCAACCACATCTCCGCCATCGACCCGGTGTTCGTCGTCATCGCCCGGTTCTGGGGCCAGCGGATGACCGTGTTTGCCAAGAAAGAGCTGTTCGAGATAAACCCATTCCTGTCGTGGTTCTTCCGGTGCGCCGGTGCAGTCTGTGTCCGCGGCACGAAAGAAGAGGTCAGTGTCATCGAAGACACCGTGAAAAAGTGTCAGGAGGGCGGCACGCTGCTGCTCTTCCCGGAGGGTACGCGGGAGCAGGAGAATAAGTTCCTTCCCCTCAAGAGCGGCCTCTTCGTCATCGCGGCGGCAGCAAATGTGGACGTCGTGCCTTGCCGCATCTACTACGACACCCCCGATGGGAAGATGAAGCTGTTCTGCAAGGTGCGTGTCATCTTCGGCGAGCCCATGCCCGCTGCACAGTTTGCGATGGAAGGCCGCCGCGACATAAAGAAGCTGCGGGAGAATAAACAGGCCGTTCTGGATGCGTGGAGTGGATTGTAAGGCGGCTTGCCCTCTCCGTCATCGCAAGCGATGACGGAGAGGTTGAATTTAGGAGAGTACAATGGAAATCAGACTTGCAAAGACTGCGGGTTTCTGCTTCGGCGTGGACCGCGCGGTCAAGCTGACCTACGGTCTGCTGGATGAGGG
>USJU01000035.1 GCA_900555085.1 uncultured Clostridium sp. | reverse complement strand
TATCATATTGTTTTTTAGGAATTAATGAATTTAAGGAAAATTTCGGATTTGAAACATGTACAGTTATTCCAACAATAATTTGTATTATCACAATTATACTATTAAGAATTGCGTTAATAAAAAACAAGAAAAATGTTGGTGAGAAAATAAAGAAAATTGAGTGTTTTTCGATTATGTTATTGCTAATTGGTTATCCAATATTTAATGAGTATCATTTAGGAATGGGAAGAATACTAATATATGTTGAATTACTAATAATTTTTGATAAAATTATGTTGTCTGAAATTATTAGCAAAAGAAATTTTTTAATATTAACAAGTTGTTTGTTACTATTACTTATAACGATATCTACTAATCATTTTATTACATATTTAAAATATATTTATTCTAATAATTATGATTACAAAGTTTATTATGGTGGGATTTTAGATAATGAAATAAAAGAAGATATAAAACAAATTATCGAATTTAAAGAAAGCAATAATAAAACAACTATTGTATTTGGAAATAAAGCGGCATTTTACAATATAGTAACAAATGAAAGTTATGGAGCGATGGATTTACCTTTTTTAGGAAATTTTGGAGCTAAAGGTGAAAACGGAATGATAGAACAACTTGAGAATTTAAAAGAAACAACTATATTATTAGAAAAAAATGAAAGTGATTTAAGTTATCAAGAATCTTTAAAAATAAGAAACTGGATCAAAGAACATTTTAATTTGGTTGGAGAAATAGGAAGATATTATATTTATGAAACAGAATAAACGAATAATTATTGTGAATAATAAAAAAGAGGTGTGTGTATGGAATGTATTAAAACAGAGATAAAAAATGGAGTGGATTTACATACAATAAAAACAAGTAAATTCAAAACAAATCTTATTGCAGTAATGCTAACTAATAAAATAACAAAAGAAAATGCAACGAAAAACGCTTTATTGAGTTTAATATTAAGAAGAGGTACAGCAAAGATAAAAACACAAGACGAAATAAGTAAAAAATTAGAAAATATGTATGGAGCAAATTTCGATTGTGGAATAGACAAAATAGGAGATAACCAAGTATTAAAATTTTATCTTGAATCTTTAAATAACGAATATTTGCCAGTAGAAGAAGACAATCTAAAAGAAAGCATAGAAATATTATTAGATATAGTATGTAATCCATTAGTAGAAGAAAATAAATTTAACCAAGAGTACTTTGAAGCAGAAAAAGAAAAATTAAAACAAATAATAGAAGCAAAAAAAGACAACAAAGGAATGTATGCATTTAATAGATGTATAGAGGAAATGTACAAAAATAGCCCATATGGAATATATAAATTTGGAAGCATAGAAGAACTAGAAAAAATAACAAACGAAGAATTATACAAATATTACATGGAATTTATACAAAAATGCAAAATTGATATTTATATTTCAGGAAAAATATCTGAAGAAGCAAAAGAATATATTGTAAGCAATAATAATATTCTAAAATTGAAAGAAAGAAAGCCTGAATATATTGAAAATAGCCTTGAGAATATAACAGAAGTAAAAGAAAAAGTTATAGAAGAAAGTGCAGAAATAACCCAAGGAAAATTAGTAATAGGAATGAATGTTGAAACAAATGTAGAGAATTCAAAAAATATAGCACTAATATACAATGCAATTCTTGGAGGAACAGCAACTTCAAAACTATTCCAAAATGTAAGAGAAAAAGCAAGTTTAGCATATACAGCAAGTTCAAATTATATAAGGCAAAAAAATAGTATATTTATTAGATGTGGAATAGAAATAGAAAATTATGAAAAAGCATTAAAAATAATAAAAGAGCAAATAGAAGATATGAAACAAGGAAATTTTACAGAAGAAGAACTAGAAAATACGAAACAATATATAATATCTGCAATAGAAGCAATAGAAGATGAACAAGATACACAAATAGCTTATTCGTTTTCACATGAAATATCAAAAACAAGAGATTCAATAAATGAGTACAAAAAAGGTGTTGAATTAGTAACAAAACAACAAGTAATAGATTTGGCTAATACTATAAAAATAAATACAATTTATTTTTTGAAAAATTAAGGAGGAAAGAATGCAACTTATTGAAAATTTAATTGTTAAAGAGAAAATATATGTTGAGAAAATGAAAAACGGTTTAACTGTAATGATTATTCCTAGAGAAAATACAAACAAAAAATATGCAATAATTGGAACTCATTTTGGGTCGGTTGATAATGAATTTGTTGTTCCGGGCGAAGAAAAAACTAGCAAAATACCTGATGGAGTGGCACATTTCTTAGAACATAAAATGTTTGAACAAGAAAATGGAACTAATAGCTTAGATGTTTTATCAAATATAGGTGTAGATGCAAATGCGTATACAACAAATGACTACACAGCATATTTAATAGATGCAACAAATAACTTTGATGAAGCCTTTAAAGAATTAATGAATTATGTGCAACATCCATATTTTACAGATGAAAATGTAAAAAAAGAGCAAGGAATAATAGAACAAGAAATAAATATGTACGAAGATGATCCAGGTACAAGAGTGTATATGGAAGCATTAAAATGTATGTATAGTGAAAGTCCCGTAAGAATAGATATAGCAGGAAGCGTACAATCTATAAACGAAATTAATAAGGAAATATTATATAATTGTTATAATACTTTTTATAATCCTTCTAATATGTGTTTAGTTATATGTGGAGATTTTAAGCCAGAAGAAATAATAAAAAAAGTTGAAGAAAATTTAGTAGAGAAAGATCTACAAGGCGATATACAAAGAATTTATCCAAAAGAGCCAAAAGAAGTAAAAAATAAAGAATCTGAAAAAGTAATGAATGTAAGTCAACCGATATTTGTAATTGGAATAAAAGAAAATTTAGAAGAACAGGTAAATGCCAAAAAAGTATTAACAGTTGAAATAATATTAGAAATTTTACTTGGAAAAAGTTCAGAATTATATAAAAAATTGTATGAAAACAAAGATTTAATAGTACCATTAGATTACGATTACGAATTTTCACAAAGCTATTCTCATTTTATAATTTCATCACAAGCAAAAGAGCCTAAAAAAATATTTGAAGAAATAAAAAAACAAGTAAAAAAATATATTGAAAGCGGAATTCATGAAGAAGAATTTGAAAGAATAAAGAAAAAAATATATGGTGAATATGTAATGCAATATAATGATATAGATGTAATATCTAGAAATTTATTAGCAGACCATTTTAAAGGAATAAAACCATTTGAATATATAGAAGAATTTAAAAGTTTAAATATAAACTATGCAAATGAAATATTAAGAAAAATGTTCAAAGAAGAAAATATGGTTATATCAATTGTAAAATAAAAATTTATATGGAGAGGCGACCAATGGTCGTCTTTGTTTTATGTTATTAAATAAATTTATTATAATTCGAAAAAAATCTAATGTTGTCGAAAAAAAGAAAAAAACAAAACAATACTAAAAAATGAAAAAAAAAATATCAAAAAAAGTAACACGAAACCGCTAAAAATAAACAAAAAATAAGAAATATTTATTGAAAACGCAAAATTATTATGCTAGTATCTAAATATACGAAAGAAAAATGTTAAAAAAGGAGTGGTTGATATGTTAAATGATGAAATATGTAAATTAAGAGAAAAATTAAACAAAAGCATAGAATCAAATGAAGATTATTCAAAAATATACCAACTAAGTGTAGAATTAGATAAATTAATAGAAGAATACTACGGAATAACCAAAAGAACTGGAAAAGTAATCGCAGGTAAGTTAATTATAGAATAGCAATGTATACTACTACATTGCTATTTTTTTGTAAAAAAACAAAAAAAATGTAAAAAAATATTGCAAAAAGTAAAAAAGTATGTAATATTAAATAGAGAGTATATATTATACATCTTAAATAAGGGAGTAATAATATGAAAATAAAAAAAATAATTATCTTTATTTTGACAATGATGGTTGTTTTAGGACTATCAACAAGCTATGCTAAAGATACAATACCAGCAGCAGATGCAAGCTCAAGTGAAATCTCAAAATATATACAAAAAAATGGAACTAGAGGAGTTTCTATAGATACTTTATGTGGCTGGTATAGTAAGGTTAGTAGTGATACAACAACAATTTCTAAGGTTGATTCAGCCTTAAAGAATATTTCAAAATCAAGAATAAAAAAATATTGTGATAAAAAAAGTGTTGAGGAATTAAAAAGCACGGTACCTTCGAGTATACTTAATGTATGGCAGAATAAAGTTACTAATAAATCTGTAAAACAAAAATTAACGAAAGCATATACTACAAAGGTAAAAGAAATGGACAGTCAAACTGGAGAAAGTTCAGTTATAGATCCTACGATAAATCAAAATGTGTACAAGACAGGAAAAGTTTATTCGTCAAAAATACAAGGTAAAGTTGGACCAATATTAGGAGTTATTAGAAATGTTGGAATAGTTTTATCTGTTATATTTTTAATGATAATAGGAGTACAAGCAATACTTGGAAGTGCAGAAGAAAGGGCTGACTACAAAAAAAGACTTCCAAAATATTTAATTGGTGTAATAGTTTTAGCTGCGGGAAGTATAATTCCACAACTTATATATAATATCATGAAATAAAAATGAATTATTGCAAAAAAAAACAAAATAGTGTATAATATAAAGTGTAGTGGCAGAAAAAGGAGAAAAACTATGAAAAAAGTATTAATATCAATAATAATTTTTTCTGTAATAATCTTAGGAGGATTTTGTAATTATAGCAATGCAGATACTACTTTCGACGGAACAATTTCACAGGGTGACTCTTTTATTTCAACAGGAAAGAACCAAAAGGATATTGCAACTATTAATGGAACTAAATTTAGTAACGTTGTAAAAAAAGTATATAATATTTTATTAATAATAGGTGTTGCGATTTCTGTAATAATAGTTGGAGTAATGGGAATAAGAATTATTACAGGAAGTGCAGAAGATAAAGCAGAAATAAAAGAACAAATGGTACCCTATCTTATAGGATGTGGAGTAATGTTTGGAGCTTTTACTATATGGAAAATTGCTATGGTAATAGCAGGAGCAGTAGGGTAATAGTTATTAATATTTTCTCAAATACATAGAGAAAAATAATATAAAATATATAAAATTTAAAAGGAGGATAAAACTATGAAATTAAATAGTAAAAAAGTACTAAAAATAGTAGCAGTTATTTTACTTGTAATGTTAGCATTTACAATTATTCAACCAGTTTTTGCTGCTGACATAAATCCTACTACAATAAAAGGTGATGCTGATATAAAAGTTGATGGTATTCAAACTGTAGGAAATAAGGTGGCTACTGTAATAAGAAATTTTGCAATAGTTATTGGTGTAATTATGCTTATGGTTATAGGTGTTAAATATATGCTTGGAAGTGCAGAAGAAAAAGCAGATTATAAGAAATCTTTAATGCCTTTAGTTATAGGAATTTTTATTGTTATGTTTGCTGCAACAATAGTATCATTTGTATTATCAGCAATTAGTAAATAACATTTATAGAAAAACCTTTAGGGAATTAAACTCCCTGAAGGTTTTTTTATGTCTAAATAATATTACAAAAATGTTACTAAAATATTAAATTAGTATAAATTATGCTTTTTTACTACATTTTTTTCTAGTTTATGGTATAATATAAAAGGAATGATTATATTTATACATAGGAGGAAATGAAATGCCTTATTATATACCAAGAGATACAAAAGGAGAAGGTAGAATTTTATATATTTTTTCTACGAAAGGTTTAATATATACTGGAGTAGGTGCAGGAATAGGATTAATTTTTTATTGGATACTTTCATTAATAGGGTTAAAAACAGTTGGAATAATAATAGTGCTACTATTAGGTATTATTGGTTTTTGTTTGGGAACACTTAAAGTTCCAGATATAAAAACATTTGAATTTACCAGAAAAACAGGCGGTTTGAATTTAGACCAAGTAATACTAACAGCTATAAAATTTAAAAGAAATAGAAAAATTTATGTATATACAAATGAAGTAAAGGAGGAAACAAAAGATGAATAATTCAGACCAAATATCACAGATATTAACAATTGTACTGGTTTCAATGTTAGCTTTGCTTGCAGTTTTAGTTTTAATATATTTAGTAATTCTAATGAAAAATAAAAAACAACAAAAAGAACTTGATTCAAATAATCAAGAAAATAACCAACTAAATAATAACAAAAAAAATAAAAAGGAAACAACAAAGAAAATAGAAAGTTACAGCAAGCAATCTATATATGACTTTATGGAATTTGATAAAATAGAAGACAACATGATTATACAAAAAAATGGATTAAGATATGTTATGGTTTTACAATGCCAAGGTGTTAATTATGATTTATTATCACAAGCTGAAAAAGTTGGAGTTGAAGAAGGCTTTTTACAATTTTTAAATACATTAAGATATCCAATTCAATTATACATACAAACAAGAACTGTAAATTTAGATAATAGCCTTGCAAGTTATAAACAAAATGTAAACGAAATTGAAGTTGCATTAAACAAGAATAGAATAAAATACCAAGCTAATGTTAATTCTGGAGCATATACAGCAGAAGAATTAAAAAAACAATATTATGAAATTGTAAAACAAACAAACTTATTAGAATATGGAAAAGATATAATTGCTAATACAGAAAGAATGAGCAAAAACAGAAATGTTTTGAACAATAAATATTATTTAGTAATATATTATTATCCAGAAGAAATAAACGAAAATTTAGATAAAAGTGAAATAGCAGAAAATGCCTTTTCAGAATTATATACAAGAGCTCAATCCATAACAAGAGCATTATATTCTTGTAGTGTAAGCTCAAAAATTATGAGTTCAGAAGAACTTGCAGAATTATTATATGTTGCATACAACAGAGATGAGTCTGAAACATTTGACTTTGAAAAAGCAATGAAATCTGGATATCAAGAGTTATATTCAACAGCACCAGATATTTGGAATAAAAAATTACAAGTATTGAATAAACAAATTGAAGAAAAAGCGTTTGAAATGGCAAATAATGCTATAGAAGAAGTTAAATCTGAAAGACAAAAACAATATGAATTAAAGTCTAATAGCATAGAAGATTTAGCAAGAGAAATGGCAGCTTTAATGATAGATGAAAATGATAGTTACATAGGTGAAGATATTGCAGAAGAAGCAATAAAGAAATTAAACAACAAAATAGATCAATGGGAGGAGGAAACAAAAGATGAGAAGCAAGAAAAACCAAAATCAAGACGTGGAAGAAAACCAAAAAATGCAACAACAAAATAGAATTCTTAGAAGAAAAAATATTAAAGAATTAATAGCACCATCTGGAATAGATGCTTCAAATATAGATAGATTAGAAATAATTTCAAGCACAAAAAGATATGCAAGAAGCATGTTTGTTTCTTCATTACCACGTATGTGTTCTTTCCCAGAATTATTTAGAAGTATGTATTTATTTGGTGATATAAATACATCTGTATTTATAAATCCAATTCCAGAATCTAGATCACAAAATGAATTAAATAGAGTTATAAACGAATTGGAAACAGAAAGAATTGTAGCAGCAGATAAAGGAAATATAAACAGACAAAGTAATTTAACACAAAAAAGAGCAGAAACGGAACAATTAAGAGACGAAATAGCTGCAGGGTTTAATAAATTATATGAAGCTTCAATAGTATGTACACTATTTGCTTATAATTTAGAAGACTTAGAAAAATATACAAAACTTTTATCAGCAGAAATGAGCAAAAGTTTAGTTGGAGTTAAAAGTGCTTGGGGAATGCAAGAAGATGCGTTTAAAAGCAATTTACCATTAATGGATGATAAAATAAAAAAAGTACATACTTTTGATAGACGTTCAATGGGAACAGTTTTCCCATTTACAACTTCAGAAATTGGACATCCAACAGGTGTTCCACTTGGCTTTAATAAACAAACAGGGGTACCAATATTATTTGATAACTTCCATAATTCTTTAACAAATTATAATATGGTTATTTTTGCTAAATCTGGTGCAGGTAAATCTGTTACGATGAAAACATTAATATCTCGTTCTTCAGTTTTAATGGGAGTTGAAAATTTAGCTCTAGATGCTGAAGGTGAGTATAGAATAGTTGCAGAAAGTTTAGGTGGAATAAATGTTGTTCTAAGTCCAAATTCAAAAACAATTATAAATGTTTTTGATATAGAAACAGAACTTGTAAAAGATGAAATAACAGGAAAAGAAAGACCAATATTAAATGTTGAAAATAAAGTTGAAGACGTTACACAAGCTCTTCTTACAATGGCAAAAGGTAGCACAAGAAGCCCAGAAGTAAATGAACTTACAAAACAAATTATAGCTGAGGCTGTTGCAGAAGAATATATGTCTGCAGGAATAAATAGTAATCCAGAAAGTTTGTATATTGGTAATGAAGGTGGAAACTTATTAAGAAGAGATAATGTAATAGGAAGAACTAAAAAGCCAATGCCAACTATTGGTTCTTGGTATAAAAGAATTCAACAAAAAGCAAAAGATAATGAAAATCAAGATTACAAATTTCATTATAGCTATTTAATAAAAGTTATGAAACAATACATAAGAGAATATGATGGCCAAATGGCATATTTTGATGGACAATCTACTTTTGAATTGCTAGATGGCTCACCATTTATTAATTTAGATATATCTCAACTAGAAGAAAGATTTGCTAGACCATTAGCACAACAAATTTTGCTTTCTTGGATTTGGGAAAAATATGTTAAGAAAAATAGTGAAGATAGAACAAAAGCAAGAAAGAAAAGAGTTATTGTGGATGAGGCATGGATGTTGCTACCATATCCAGAAGCAGTAGACTTTTTAAATACAATGGCAAGACGTGCCAGAAAAAGAAATGTATCTTTGGCAATTATTTCACAAAGATTTCAAGACTTTTATGAAAAACCAGAGGTACAAGCTGTTCTTACATCATCAGATACAAAATTACTTTTAGCTCAAGATAAATCAGAAATTGAATACTTAAAAGAAGTATTTAAATTAAGCCAAGGTGAGGCAAGTTTCTTGGTGACTTGTGGAAAAGGTGAAGGTCTACTAAAAGTAGGTGGAGATACAGCAATTTTACAAATAACACCAACAGCAAGAGAATTTAAGTTTGTTGAAACAAATTTAAACAAACTAGTAGGAGACAAAAAATAGAAGGAGGTATAATGTGAAACTCGAGAAGATAAAAAATATGAAACAAAAGATAATAACAATACCTATAATAATGATGACTTTAATAAGTTTTATTATACCTAATTATTCACAAGCAGGATGGTTGTCAAAAACCTCAGACAATATGTTTAAATCTTTAATTGATTTACTTATATTTATTCCAGATTCGATAATGCTAGGAGCACAAAATTTATTAACTGATAAGCATGTTAGTTATTCTGAAATGATTACTAAAAAATCTGCAAAAGAGTTAATGGTTAGTGATATAGAATCACTAGAAGGGACTTGGCTTGGACCAATTGCAAATGTACTTGGAGGATTAGCATCTGTACCAGGAATTGGGGATCTGACAGCATGGATAAATGATTATCAAACAAAAGTTGAAGTGGATATGTCTAATTTTACACTGAACTTAATGAGCATTTTTTCGAATAAAGTAGATACATTTAATGTTAATTTTTTTAAAAATACAAAAAATCCAAGTAATAAAAATATTGCCGCTAATTTGAGAAATATTATATCTACATGGTATGTAACACTAAGAAATATAGCGTTAGTATTAATGTTACTAGTACTAGTTTTTATAGGTATAAAAATTACAATTTCAAGTGTGGCAAGCGATAAAGCCAAATATAAACAATTACTTATGGATTGGCTTATTGGGATTTGCTTATTATTGTTTATGCATTATATAATGGTATTTTCTGTTAATTTGGTAGAAGCTTTTGATGAAATGTTTACAACATCTGCAGCAGATGATTTAATAAATTTAGCAAGAACAAATTCTTCATTGCCAATTAATTCAACTGCAGCAGAAAATGGAGAAGAGGGAAATACTGCTGTTGATAATTTGTATTGGGCATTAATATATACAGTATTAGTTTTTTATATACTTGCTTTTTCATGGCAATATTTAAAGAGAGTTGTAAAGATTGCCTTTTTGACACTATTTGCACCTATTATGGCATTAACATATCCTCTTGATAAAATTTCAGATGGAAAAGCACAAGGATTTGAAAGATGGTTAAAAGATTATATATTTACATTATTAATACAGCCATTTCATCTTTTGTTATATACTATTTTAATTACATCTGTTCAGAATCTTGCTATAAAAAATCCAATATATGCTCTTGTAGCATTAGGCACTTTAATGCCAGCTGAAAAATTACTTAGAGAATTTTTAGGATTTGATAGAGGACATATAAAAGGACCAAATCCTATGGGCCCATTAGCTGCTGCTTCAGTTCTAAGTGGAGCTGCCAAAAAACTTTTACCAAGTAATGTAAAAGGTAATAATTCAAAAAATGGTTCTAACAATGATGGAGGAGATATCCAGAATAAACCTATAGATACAAAGAGAGGCGATAATGCTTATGCATTATTAAGCGAAGAAAATGATAATATGAGAACAAGGAGAACAGGAGAAAATCAAAATAATAATGAAAACATAGAAGGATTAGATGAACCAGGAAGACAGTGGCAAGATTATATAGATATGCAAGAAGATGATGAAAATGCAGGATTACCAAGAGGACAAAATCAAAATAATTATGAAAACATGAATGAATTAGATGAACCAGGAAGACAGTGGCAAGATTATATGGATATGCAAGAAGATGATGAAAATGCAGGATTACCAAGAGAACAAAATTTAAACGATCACGAATTAAATGAAGAATTAGAAAATCAATCTCAGAGAGACAGATTTGGAATGATAGGAAATAAATTTAAGACAGTTGGAAGCGGAATAGGTGCAGTTGCGACAATGCAAAAACCAAATGTTACAAGAGGTTTAAAGAAAGCGGCTAAAATTGTAGGAGCTGTAACGCTTGGAAGCACAGGATTGCTTATGGGAACTGCGGCTGGTATTGCAAGTGGAGATTTAACAAAAGCTGTTGAATATGGCGTTGCTGGAACAGCAACAGCAGGAGCATTAGGTGCAAAAGGTGCAGAAGGAATTTTAAATTCTGCTGGAGGAATCAGGAAACAACTTAGAAAAAATACTGATGCATTCAGAAGTGGATATGATCCAGAAAAATTTGAAGATACATTAAAAGCAAGACAAGCAAGAGAAGATTACAAAAATATTGTAAATGATAACAATGCAATGAGGGCACTTCGTATAAAAGCTAAAAAATACAATATATCTGATAACCAATTAAAGGAAACTATTAGAAATTATTCAAATCAAGGAATTACAAGTTATAAAGATATTTCTAAAGGAATGGAATTACAACAAGAAGCTGGAGTCTCAGAGAAACAAGCAATGGGAGCAATTAAATTATCAAAAACATATGATGCATCTTCAATTAGAAAAGACGAAGAAAAACTTAATAGAGAAATACAATCCAATTTACAAGGCAGAGATGCAAATCCTGAGCAAACTGCACAAAAATCTATTGATTTGATGAAAATGGTTCATGGAATGACTCCAACAAGAAGATTATAAAATTAAGAGGAAATTATGGAAAAATTAGTACGTTTTTATAATCAAAATAAAAAAGCAATATTTAAGTATTTAGGAATTATAATTGTTGGCTATAGTTTATTGCGAATTATGAATTTATATTATAAAAATAAAGGTGATGAGGAGCATAATAATATTAAAAATATTGTTGTATCAGAAAAAAGTATAGAAAATACAAATGTTAGCAATAGTATTACTAAAAATAAGACAATTATAGAAAATTTTATTGATTATTGCGAAAATAATAATGTAGAAGAAGCATATAATATGCTTTCAAATGAAACAAAGGAAAAAAATAAATATAGTTCAGTAGAAAAATTTAAGGATAATTTTATAATAAATTTTTTGAAAACAGGAAGTGATTATACTTTAAATAAAATGGATAACTATTCAAATGTATATGTTATTGAAGTTTACAATGGTGATATGCTTTCAACAGGAAATATAAATAGTATAGGAAAAAAATATCTTAAAGAAGATAACAATAAAATTGATTTACTGGATTTTATTTAAAAAATGAAAAGTGCATTTTAATAATGCACTTTTCGCAAATAAAAAAGGACTGCTTTAAATAGGTAGGTGAAATAACAAGTGAATAGATTAGAAGAAGAAAATACAGAAAAATCTAAAATAAAAAAAGTTTTTATTAATACATTGGCTAGATATTTATTAATACCATTAACTTTCATATTAACTTTGATTATTGCAGTAGCTATTTGGACTGCTGGTGCCTCAGCAGGACGGAGGCTCTGATAATGGTAATGGTCTTTATGATGTTCAAGAAGGTACAGTTTCATATGAGAGTTTAAATTTAACAGATTCTGATAGAGAAATTTTATATAAAATAGTATGTGCGGAGAGAGGAGGAGGAACACAACAACAACAGGAATATGTTGCAAGTGTTATATTAAATCGAGTCCTTTCAGCAGATTATCCAAACAATGTACATGATGTTGTGTTTCAAGAAAATCAATTTCAACCAACGAGAAATGGAGCATATGAAAGTTCTAATCCAAGTGACACAACTAAGAAAGCTGTTGATAATGTTATAAAAACTGGAGATAAATCCAAATGTGCAATTGGCTTTATGACCCCAGCAGCTTATTATACTCAAGATTGGTTACAAGCAGCTCTAAAGGATGGCTCATGGGTGTATCTATTTAATGATGAAGATGAATCACACAATAATGCAAGCGACAATGTAACACATAACTTCTTCACTAAAAAAACAGTTCAAACAGAATTAGCGCAATATCAAAGTTCTGGAAGTTCAGATAGTACAGTAACTGGTGGCACAGTTGTTCAAAATGCAGTAAAAATACATAAACAAGTAAGAACCTCAGGAAAATATAGTTATAATAATGGATCTAATAAGCCAGTACCAGTAGAGCCACCATATATAGATTGTAGTTCTTATGTTTCATGGGTAATGTATGAATCTGGTTTTAAAGATTTTAAAGGAGGTCAAAAAACTTCAAGTACATTTGCAAGCAATCCATGGGGATGGGAAGTTGTATCTAAAAATAATGCAAAAGCAGGAGATATACTAATATATAGAGGACATGTTGAAATATATACAGGTAAAGGTAATTTAGTATATAATATGGGTTCAAATAATGCGATTAATTCTACAGGAACATCAGATTTACCAGAAAGCTCAAATTCAGGATCTTCACACGGTGTTGCAAATACAATTAAAATTTTAAGACCACCTACAAATAATTAAAAAGAGGGTTAGATATGAATAAAATAAAAAAAATTATAATTATTTTAGTTATTCTTATAGTAATTACTTCTGGAATTTTAATAT
>USJU01000034.1 GCA_900555085.1 uncultured Clostridium sp. | reverse complement strand
AAATTATAAAGTTTATTTTACAGATGAAGAATTTGAATATAAAGGTAAAAGAATAACAGTTGAGACCAATAACTATATGATAGCAGTAAAATAAAAATTTAAAAAGTCGCAACAATTAGAGAATTAGTAAATTTTTGTTTATATTTACAAAAAAATTTATTTATGTTACAATACTAATTGGAGGTAAAGAAAATGGAACATATATTAAAATTACAACCTAAATATTTTGATTATATTAATGATGGAACTAAAAGAATTGAATTGAGATTATATGATGAAAAAAGAAAAAAAATTGATATAGGAGATACTATCATTTTTGAAAAAGAGCCTGAATTAGAAACAACTATGAAAGTAAAAGTAGTAGGATTATTAAGATATAACACATTTGAGGAATTATTTAATGATTTTGATATAGAAATAATGGCTGATAAATCAATGACAAAAAAAGAATTATTAAATGTATTAGAAGAATTTTATACTCCAGAAAAACAAAAACAATATGGAGTTATAGGAATACGTATAGAAAAGATATAATTAATTAAAAACACACTCAAAAATTCAGTTGAATTTTTGAGTGTGCCTTTTTTGTTTTGAAAGATTGAAATTTATTCTGGAAGTTTTCCATTGTATACCAACTCATTGGAATTACTGTTATAGTATCCTTTATTCATGGTTTGAGTCAATTTCCAATTATATTTTTTGATAATAGGTTCAAACATTGAAAATTTGTAGTCAGCTATTGTTAAAAGAGGCTTATTAGTATCAAGGTATTTAAAAGAATACTCTAAAATCTTAGTTGCAATATGTTTACCACGATATTCTTCCTTTACAAGAAGAGTACAAATTTTACTTTCTGAATCATCTTTTTTCAAAAATGCTACACCAGCTATATTATTAGAAATTGTGCAGATAATAATTTCTCCAGTACCATTAAGAACTCTTGGAATCTCTTTAGACCAATACCATTCAAAATGGTTAGGATAATCTTTACATATGCAATCTGTAACGGAAAAAGCAGCCTGTGCAAATTTTCCAAAAAGATTGTGATTATTAACAAGAGAGCTTAATGTAAAAAATCTAATATTGTTTGTTATCTTGCGAAGTTCAAATACATAAACACCTAAAGCTTCTTTTTCTTCAGGATAAATTTCTTGGTACATATCCAATGCTTTATACTTGGTAACATTTGGAATTGCTTTAGAAGAATCCTCAGTATCGAGCATGTCAGGGAAATCTTCATAGCGAGTTACACGGATAACTTCAAACTTGATATTAGAATAGTCCTTAAAAGTAATTGTATCACCTTTTCGAACTTTTTTAATATCGGGATATCTCACCCTTACTTCAAGAGTTTTTAGCCCTTGGTTAATGAGATTGTAGTAATCCCGTTTAATTCTCCAGTTATAGTTTTTTGCCATAATATCAACCGTCCTTTCATGAAGTGAATATTTTTTAAGATTACAACATACTATAATTTACAGTGTAACTTAAATATAACACAAATAGTAAAAATATACAAAAACCAAATAATAAATTACAAAATAACTATAAATTTATACAGTTGTAAAAAATAACAGGTTTTATAGCCTGTTATTTTTATTGTTTATCTGAATTTGGATTAATGTTTTTTAAATATAATTCAATTACATTTGAATTAATATGACCCATTTTATTTGCAATTATAGATGTGTTAGGGCTTTTTGTTATTATTTCTTCTTTTGATTTAGAACGAAGTAAAATATCTGTAGAACAAGAGTTATCTGCCATAAAATCACACTCCTTTTTTATTAAATTAATATTGATTATATTACTACATATAGAGCATAAACTCAAGTATTACTCAAAGGACTGTAAAATAAAATTTATACCATTAATGAATCCATTTTTGTAATACAAAATATTTTCTCTGTGAATGGTGTCATATGTAATGTCATTTTTTTTGTAAAGTAAGCTTTTTAAACTATTTCTTGCTTCATCAGAAAAATTGGATTCAATAAATTCATATAAATCCTTTGAGACTTTGCTTAAAAGTTTTCGATATTCTTTAAGAGACATATCATTCATATCAAATAATTCATTTGATTCATAAAATTCGAAAATTGTCTTAAAGAAATCAGTATTATTGTATTGTTGTTCCATATAATCATCTCCAATCTTTTTTTATTTAAAATTAGTTTATAAAAATATAATAAAAATTGGAACGTTGAAAGAAAAAATTTTTTAATTTTTTGCATAAACTTAATGCAAAGTATAAATATTTTTTATTGTAAGATAATAAAAAAGGGAGTAGTATTATGGGTTACAGAAAATTAAATGGTAATTTCAATATAATTTCAGAAAATTTACGTAAATATAGACTCTTACGTGGATATTCTCAACCTGATTTAAGTCGAAAACTCTCTTTAGAGGGAGTAACATTATATAACAATGATATTTATAAGATTGAGCATAATAAAAGGACAGTAAAAGACTATGAGTTATATGCTTTAATGAAAATATTAAATGTAACTTTTGAAGAAATAACACAAGATTCTGAAAAATTATTTAAATAAAGTAGTTTATGTTTGTTTTATAAATTGCTTTATTTTTTTTATAAACTTTTTAAATAGATTTTCATTTTTCATAGGAATAATTTCCTGATTTACTGTATTTGTATCTTCTTCTTTGGGTTGTTCATTAATATCACTAATAATAATATCTAATATTCTGTCAATAGATATGGGTTTTTTTATGAGACTTATATCTAAGTTTAAACATTCCCTTTCAATAGAATCACCACTTATTATATATATCAGAGGTAAAGTAGTTTTTCCTTTTACATATTCTTTTATTACTTCCAATCCAGTTATTTTAGGCATTTTATTATCTGTAATAATAATGTCTGCTGGTGTTGTATTTAATAGATTTAATAAATCTTCTCCATTGTATGCAAGACCAACGATTTCAAAATTTTCAACTTCTTTTAATTTTCCAACTAATCCTCCAAGAAATTCGATTTGATCATCTGCAACTATTAATTTTAACTTATTCATAATTCCTCCTATATTCTTGCATAAACTTAATGCAAGACAACCTAAAAAAATATAGCCAAAAGCAACAAATATTATATAATATTTGTTTTGAAAAAAATGTCATAATTTGGCATATAATAAAAAAAGACATAAAAAAAGTTCAAATACATTGAGAGAGTAAGTACAATAATTTTTTGGTACTAAATATTGTAAAAGTTTTAAAAAATTAATACAATATAGATGTGTATTAAGATTATGTTATAGTTTTTACTATAACTATCTATAAAGATTTATCTTTATAGCATAACTACTAATGTAAGCTAGTAGTTATTACATCTGTATTTTTTATAAATACAGCATAATTTTGGGTTATAACATAACATCTGTATAATATTGTTTGTTATGTTTGAAACAAATAAGAAAGTAAAAATAAGCTATGCCCCCTTAGTTTATTTACTTTCTATTTTTTTGCCCATAAATAAAAGGAAAGGAGGATAAAAAATCTTTTTACACATATATTCAATTAAAATTGAAAGGAGATTTTTATTATGAGAAGTGGTTTTAATTTGGAATTATATGGAGAAACATTTAAAAATTGTTTTATAGAAAGTTCTTTATATAAGAATGGAAATCTGTGTTTAAGTCTTTATGGTTTAGATTCAAATGTAAATCAAACTTCACATTTTGCAGACATTACTTTAAATCAAAATGTTGTTGACTTAACAGATGATACAATTATTGTTGATAACAAATTTAAACCTACATTAGTACCACAATTAGAAGAATTAGGAATTTTAGCAGAGAAAATCAAAATGTGTATTATTGATAATGTCTTTTACCCTATTTATAAAATAGATTTTTCAAAAGTAAATAGTCAAAGATATTATGAAAATGAATTACTTGCAGCATAAATAAAAAATGAAAGGATGAAATAGTATGGAACAAGTAACAAGAACAAATTTACCAATAGTTGGTCGAATCCAACATGGAGAGCAACAATTTATAAATCAAAGAAAAAGAGTAACAGAATTAGGGTATTTTGTTGCCAAAACTAAAAACAGCAATATGAATTTTTTATTAAATAGATTTGATGAGAAATACCCAAAACAAACATTTTTGAATGTAACATTTTTTAATGAAGATCCGTTGACAATTCGTAGGATTAGATATAATCAAGGTGGAGCTGTCTGTTATTGCATGTCAGGAACTACAAAAGGAAAACAAAAGGTATCTAATAAATGGCAAGATATAGAATGCAGTTCTAATTGTAAGTATTGTATTAAACAAGAAGGAGCTAGCAAGCCTACCTGTAATTATGAGGGAACTCTAAAATTTATGCTTCCTGAAATAAGCCAGGACAGAATTTGGATTATGAAAATCACAGGTCAGCAGTCAATTTCAAATCTGGAAGAATATATTGAATTTCAAAAATATTTGGGAAACTCCTTAAAAGGAACTTATACAATATTTTTAAATCAAATCGAACAAACTAATTTTGAAGGAAAAAAATTTAACAATTTTGTCATAGATATTGTAAAAGCAGAAGATTTTAATTCTAATAATAATTTAAATTCACAAATTGATAGTAAAAATCCTATAATATCCACACAAAATAGTGATGATACTATTCCAAGTCAAGTACCATATGAAAAAAATATGCAAAAAGATACAAAAAAAACTGATAGACAAACAAAGACAAGTACCAAAAAAAATGCTAAAACAAATACAACCAATGTTGTAACAAGTGTATCAGATGAAAAAACTGATTCTCAAATGAAACAAACACAAGTAACTAATGAGAAAAAGAATAATGCACCTGAAACGCAACAAGAACATTGCTTTTTATATGATACAGAATATAAAAAATTTAAAAAATCCGGAAAAGATACAGAATATTTAATTGCAAAAGTAACTGATGCAAATGATAAAACAACTGATGTAGTAGTCAAACCAGAATTTAGAGAAAAAATGGAAAAATGCGATATTGGAACGGAATTAATAATAGAGTTAGAAAAATTTGGAGAAAATATTATATCAAAACATATTGAGTTCATAAATCCTATACCAAAAAAAGTAGCAGCATAAAAAGGCTTTGCTACTACAAATTTTAATTAAACACTATAATTATACTATATATTAATAACATTATAAATGTCAAGATTAAAAACAAATAAAAGGAAAATTTATGCACAATAAATTTAAAATAAATGAAATTGTTATTGTTAATGGTAAGGGAAAAGAAAATGGAACTCATTATACAAATAGAATTGCAAAAGTTATTTGCCGTGACCCTTTTTTTTACGATTATAATATTAAATTTGATAATGGAACAGAAGACTGGGTAAACGGAAAATGTCTAAAAAAATTGGAAGGAGAAATAAAAAAATGAAAGTCACTTACATAAAAACTATTGGATTTAGAAAATTTGAAGAGGAATTTGAAACAGATTTATTTGATATAACATCAATTACTGGTGGGAATGCAAAAGGTAAAACAAATATATTATATGCAATTATTTGGGGATTTTTAGGTTGTAATTTAACTGGAGATGACAAAGTATATATTGGAAATAAAAATGCTGATAATTGCTATGTAGAAATTCATTTTATTGATAACTTAGGAATTACTCATACACTTAAAAGGTTAAAAAATAAATACAATAATAAAAAGAATTTTTTATTATTAGATGAAAAGCAAATTACTCAAGATAAATTAATTTCTTTTTATAGCGATAAAAAATTATTTTTATCTATAATTAATTCAAATTATTTTATTAGTCGTACACCAACAGAACAAAAAACATTACTTGATAGATATTTACCAGATATTGATATTCATGAAATTTATAACAAACTAGATGATAACGATAAAAGTATTTTAGAGGGTTGTCCACAAAATGCAATAGAATATATTAAAGAATTAAATGACAATAAAAAAATGTATGAAGATAAAATAAAGAGTCTACAAGGGAAAATTGCTTATGCTGAAAATCTTATAAATGAAAAAGAGGGAGAATTAAAGATATTTGATAAACAAGAGGAATTAACACTTACAATGCAAGAATTATCATTTTTAAAGTCTGAAAAAAGAGTTGAAAAAAGAGAAAGACAATTAAAAATAGTAGAAAATATAAAGAAGCAAATAGAATTATATGAAAATCAAATAGAAAAGTTAAATAACAATATGATAAATGATAAAAATACTTATTTATCAATAAAAGATAATATATTGTCATATTGTCCTATGTGCAAACAACAATTATCTACTAAAAATCGTTTGATTACTATTCAGAATATGAAAAATAATTTGGAAAACAATTCTCTAATTAAAGAAAAAATGGAAAAAGAATTACAAGAATTAAAGAAAAATTATGCGATTGAAAAATGTAAACTATATGCACTAGGAGAAGTTAATTTAGAAGAGCAAAACATTAGAATCAAACAATTAGAAAATCAAATAGCATTGTTGGAACAAGAAAAATTTAAGGTAGATGAATACAACATGTCAATTAATATAAAGAAAAGGAATATTCAAAAATCAAAAGATGATATAAAAATGTTTCAGAAAAGTATTGATAAATTATATAACTACATTGAGAACAATAAAAGAGCAAAAAACACTGCACAAAAGTTATTAATTAATTATCTAGAAGCAAAAATGCAATATGTAACTAAACATTTAAAAAATGTTGGCATTAAGTATTATACAGTTTTAAAAGATAGTGGAGAAATTAAGCAAGATTTTATTATTACATACAAAGGTAATGATTTTAAAAATTTATCTAGGTCTGAAACCATTGCTACATCACTTGAAATTAGCAATATGTTGAATAAAATTTCTGGTGTAAAATTACCACTCTTTGTTGATGATAGTGAATCTTGTGCAGATTATAATTTTATTGAGGATTTTTCAAATGATACACAAATTCTCATTGCAAAAGTAGAAAAAGGACAAAGTTTAGAAATATCAAATTATCAAAATATAGAGACTATGCAAATTGCTGCATAGCCTTAATTAAATGGAGGGAATACTTATGAAAATTAAAAGTCTATTAGTAATGCCAGGGAAAGAAGTACAAAAGGTGAAAATTCCGGCAAGTAGTAAATTTATAAAATCATTGTTAGGAGCAGATTTGCAAAAAATAAAGGTAAATGAAAATACGATTATTTATATATCAAAGCAAACAGATTATACAGAATATAACAGACTATTTGATGGCTATATTTTAATTGGTACATTTTTAATTGTATCTATAAAAAATAATAAAAGGGTATCAATGAAAAAAAGAGATATTAGAAAATACACTAATATGTTTAAGTTATCAAAACATGAAAAAAAAGTAAATCAATTTAAAGAGGAATTTTTAGAAGAGTATTATTTTAATCAAAGAAAAATGAAAGAAAAAAATAATAAGCGTAATATAGAATTTATCTTTAAAGATGTTGCATAAATAAGGAGGAAAAAATATGTATAAACAATTTTTAATAAATAAATATTTCAAAAAACTATGTAATGCAAAATTTTTTAAGAATGATGAAGATGCAATAATTGGTAGAGCAAAAGATGTAATAAAATGTCTTCAAGATGGAGTTACATACGTAAAAGATCCAATAAATGAAGTTAATGAAGAAAATAGAGATTTTTTAGTAGAAGAGACAGCTTTATTAATAAAAGATATACAAAATGATTATCATAATATGAATAATGTAATAGGTCTTACTAATCATCCTATGTTAGGATTTTATGTTTTGCAAGATAAAACAGATCTATATAATGAATTAAAAGAATATTATGAAGAAATGGAGGAAAAAGATGATGAATATTAACATTATAAGTGTTAAGTATGAGGACGACTATTGTCCTCGTACATTTAACGGTAGAGAGTACTCATATTATACAAATAAAGTATTAAATATTGGAGATTTAGTTGAAGCACCAACAAAATATGGTACAAAAATAGCAAAAATAACAAGAATAAATGTCCCAGAAAGTGAAATTAAAAATATTAAACCATATATGAAAAAAATTACTCATAAAATAGATAAAAACAGATACATAAATTTTTATGAAATACAGGAAGATGTAGCATAATGAATGAAGAACAAGTTGCCAAAATATTGATACAAAAATTAATAGAGATGGGATTCACTATTCATAGATATAATTCTATAACAACAAATTCTATATATTTAAAATTAGATTATGGAGTATGTTGTGGAATTAGAATTGCTGACCATAAAGGCAAGAAAAAATATCATTATAAATTTAATGTTGTAAAAGGTTATAGAGGAGATAAGATTATTTATTATAAAAATCTTATCTCTTATTTTTATACCTTTGAAGAAATACCATATTTGTTAAATATGGCCCAAAAAGAACGAGAATCCAAAATTAGGAAATATGGGGTAAAAAACTACAAATTATATATGGAAAAAGAAAAACAAGATAATGAGCTATTTAAAAGATTTAAAAGGGTAGCTTAAAAATGAAAGGAGAAAAATATGGATGGTATAGAAAGATTAGAACAAGAAGCATTAGCAATGAATAATCATAATGTTATTTTAATATTTGATTACATCAAAAACAAAGAAGAATTACAAGATAAGTTTAATAACAAGGAAAAAACAATTAAAGGAATGTATGATTTTATATGTAATAAGGCAAGAATTTTAGCTGTAAGAAATGTTTCAATGGTAAATGATAATATTGTATATATATGGGCTATGGCATACTTTAATAAAAGCAATGAAGAATTAGGAATAAATAATAATATAATAGTGCAAGAAAATGTAGCAAAGAAAATAGAACCAAAAAATCAAGAAGAAAAAGATACTAAAAGAGAAAAATCAGACAACCAAATATCTTTGTTTGAGGAGGTGCAAAAATAATGGGATATATTAAAGTTGCACATAGAGAAATTTTAAGACAATTAGACAATATTTTATTTTTTCCTACTGGTTGGAATAAATTTGTAGAGAAACAAACAATTTCTCATAATTTGATTATAAAATCAAGCAAAAACAGTTGTTATTGTACTTATTGCCACAATACTTTTATTAGTACTAAAAAAGTAAATGAAAAAGCAAAATGTCCATATTGCCATAATAAATATTTGATAAAAAGAAGTAATTTAAAACATTATGAATTTAAGGATTATTTATCAATTTTGGATAAAGTAAATAGTACTTTAATTGTACGATATTTTGAATTAGTAACAGATGTTGATAAAAACCACAATACAACATCATCTGTTGTTGAATTTGGTAGAGAAATACCTAATAAAACAAACAATAGAACAATATATATTAATGATAGGGTTTCAAAATGCCAAGGTTGCATTTATATAAGTCATAGTAATTATTGCAATGAAAAGAAATGGAGAGAATATACACGTAATTACTCACTTATTGATTATTCCATTCCATTTCCTAATAACATAAAAAAAGTTCTAAAGGATACACCATATAAACATAGCGAAATATGGAATATTGTGAAACATTCACCGTTTTACTTGGATTTAGTAAAGCTAATACAAGATACATCCGAAATACCGAAAATTGAAATGTTGGCAAAATTAAAATTATATAATTTAGCATTAAATGCCTACTGGTGCAATTCTAAAGGTACTTTTCAATCAATTTTTGGTGTTCCAAAAACTTTTTATGCATTTATGAAGAGAAACAATATTACATATAAACAATTAGAAATATTAAGATTATTGCAAGAACAAAATATAGATAAAATACATTACTTAGAAACTTTTATAACTGATTATTATTATTATAAATATGAAATAGATACTCTTAAAGAAATTGCAGATTATGTTGGAATAAATCGTTTTATAAAGTATTCAAAAATGTTGCATCATAAAATAGATATACATATATATAAAGACTATTTAAGATTTGCTAAATTATTGGGACTAGATTTAAAAAATAAAAGATATGCTTTTCCGAAAAACTTAAAGGAATCACACGATAACTTAGAAAAACAATATGAAATTCATAATAAAAAAATTGTTAATCAAGCAATATTAAGGCGAAGTATAGAATTATCTAAAAATACATTCAAAGATAAGAAATTCATCGTACTTCCTGCAACAAGTATAAAAGATTTACAAAATGAAAGTTCACAACAAAATAATTGTGTAAGAACGTATGCAGAAAAATATGCAGAAGGTATTTGTGATATTTATTTTATGAGAAAGGTTGACAAGCCTAAAAAATCACTTGTAACAGTTGAAGTGAAAAATAATAAGGTTGTACAAAGTAGAATAAAAAATAATGCTTTACCAACAGAACAACAACTGAAATTTTTAAAGAATTGGGAACAAAATGTATTGAAAGGAGTAGCTTAAGAATGAGTATAAAACTAAATAATAAAGAGAATAAAATAAAAGATATATTCAATAAAATACAAATTGGAGTAACTAACATTATAGAATCAGGAGAATATGCTAAATTTTTAAAGTTTAGTAGAAAATTTCATACATATAGTTTTAATAATATAGTACTTATATATTCTCAAATGAAAGATGCAACACGAGTTGCAGGATTTAAAACTTGGCAAAGTATGGGAAGAAAATTAAAATATGGATCAAAAGGAATCCAAATAATATATCCCATTAAAAGAAAATATGAAAAAAATATTACTATTGAAGGTCAAAAAAGTTTATTAAATAATGATGAAAAAGAACAAAAGCAAACGATAGAATATTTAACTTATAGAGCAACTTATGTGTATGATATATCACAAACTGTTGGAGCACCATTGCCAATGGAAAATGAAACTTTAAATACAGATAATAAAATAGAATTATTTAATTATTTAAAATCCTTTTGTCCGTTTCCTATTAAGGAAATTGAGATGTTTGGTAGTATGCAAGGCTATTGGAGTCCAAAAGAAAAATATATTGCATTAAAAAAAGATTTATCTATTGATGATAAAGTTGCTACATTACTTCACGAAATTACTCATGCTCTTTATGATGATTTTGACTATAAGAAAGATAGAAATTTGTCAGAAACATTTGTTGAATCAGTTGCATATATTGTAGCTGATTATTTTAATTTAGATACATCAATGTGTAGTTTTAATTATATTACATCTTATGCAAAAGGTGATATAAAAATACTTATGGAACTTGGAGACAAAATACAAAAAACAGCCAATAAATTTATAAAAAAATTAGAAGAAGATATTAAAAATAAAAATATACGTATAGCTGTATAGAAAGGATAATAAAATGCAAAAAAAAGATTATGAAGAAGTCGCAAGACATATAAATATATTAAATGTTGCATATCATCTATGTCTAGAAATAACAGATAATAAGCATATAGAAGTAAAAGCCATTTGTCCTTTTTGTGGATATAACAAAAATTCAAAAATTGCTACATTAAGTTTAAATACTACTAATAATAAATATTGTTGTAGTCGTTGTGGGGCAGGGCGGATATTCTATTGGTCTATATGCTCGTGTTAAAGGCATAGATAATAAGAAGGCATATAGAGAATTACTAGATAGAGAATGTTTTTCTATTCAGAAAAGCAACATAACAATAAGTCCTATAAATGAGATTGCTGATATTGACAGAAGAAATGAAGTTTATACTGCTTTTTTAAATATGTTAAAACTTGAAAGAAGTAGTAAATTAGAACTAAATAGATTGGGATTTTTAAATTCTACTATTGAAGAACAAATGTATAGAACAATACCGAATAAAAATATTTATAGAAGATTAATAGCATATAGATTGTCAAGGATATATGATTTATCGGAAATACCGGGATTTTATCAAGAGGCAGACTTTAAATGGACTTTTTCTGCAGGTAAGGGAATATTTATACCAATATTTGACGAAAATCATAAAATACAAGCATTATCAATACATTTAGATAAGCCTTTTAATAATACAAAAGACATGTGGTTTTCTAGTAAAGATAAGATCAATGGAACAGGTACTAAAAATGTGTTAAGTAAAAATAACATTGATGAAAATACTAATACTATTGTATTAGCTGATAATTTGTTATTAGGAAATTATATAGAAGCAAGTTTAAATGTACCAATGATTGCTTTTTCAAGTATTAGTAATTCGTATCAAATATTAAAGGTTATTGAAGATACAAATGTTGATAATATTATATTTACGTTCAAGATAGGTCAAAATGATAATTTAGATTATATTATAAATAGAATACTAAGAGATTTAATTCCATTGGGGTATAATATAGAAACAAAACCAATAAAAGAATTTAAAGAAGTGTTAGATAAAAATTTTCTAACATTATATTCATTAAGAAAAGTTGCATAATTATGTGTAAAAAAGAACGAATTAATAGCTTGCTCTTGCTTTAGAGTAAGCTATTTTTATTTTATTCTATGCAATTTTTCAAATCTTCGTAATTTATATCTAATACTTTACATAAGGCGATTAATTCAAAGTCTTTTACAATTTGTGTACCATCTTCAATTCTTTTTAGTTCTGTTGAATCAAGATACACTGCATGTAATTGTAACATTCTACTAACTTCTATTTTTTCAAAGCCTTTTTCTTCTCTATATTTCTTTATTAAATTACCTATAACATTACTTTTTTTACCTTCATATTTTTTCATTTTCCGAAAAGTTCCCTCACAATAAATTAATTCATTGATTTTATTACAATTTTTTGCTATCATACCGAGAGAGCCTCGACATCAAATGTAGAATATACATTTTTTAATAATTTTATTCATGAAAGGAGGAAATTTTTTGGGCAACAGATATTACAAAGTCATTAGCTTTAATAAAAAAAAGCAATATACTGAATGGAAAAGTAAAAAAGATATAAAAGAGTATTTAAACAAATATATAGATGAAGAAATAGACGAAATATTATTTATTGCTCCTGTTGAAAAACAAAAGAAATCACCAACAACTATACCCCAATAAATTGTTAGTGATTTCAATTATTTAGTATTTAAAAGACAAGTAATCATTTGATCTATTATGGACTTATCTCGATATGTTAAAAGTTCATAATTTTCAATAACACTAGGAGATTTTAGAACTCCATGAAAAATTGCTACGGATGAACAATTTGCTAGATTACAGATATTTATTAGCGTATCTATACTTATTCCTGCTTTGCCAGTTTCAACTTGTGAAACGAATTGTGGGTTTAAGTTTAGCTTTTCTGCAAATTCTTCTTGTGTTAAGTTAAGCGTTTTTCTAATATTTCTAATATTTTGACCTAGTGTAGTATTTATATTTTCTATATTATTCATAATACTACCCCTATATGACAGTATAGTAAAATATAGTAAAAAAATGAATTATATTACAACTACAATTTTTGAAAGTATTGTAGTTAAAAACTATAAAAATGTAAAAAAACAGTAGAAAAATATAGGCTAGAACTACAGATAAAAGAAAAAATAAAGTTTAAAATTATATAAATAATAAAAAATGAGCAGTAAAAAATTTAATTTATGTAATATAACCTATTAATAAATGTACCTTTTTATATAGTAAAATATTTAATAAACACAACATAAATAAAGTAATTTATTGCCAATTAGGAGGTAATAATAAATGTATGTAAAAACAAAGAAATGGAAAGAAGAAAAATTTTTGAGATAT
>USJU01000033.1 GCA_900555085.1 uncultured Clostridium sp. | reverse complement strand
AAATAATTCTATTTCATATTTAGGTGATGGAAGTGTTACTGCACCAGTCCATACTTTTGAACTATTTATTATTGATATAATAGTATTTATTTGTTTTTCTTCTGTAATTGTTTGATGACCTTTAACCTTTATACTTTTTGTTTTTGATATAGTATCTTTTATTATATTTGGTAACTCTATAGTTCCTTCTTTTTGTAGCATAAATGTGCCAAAGTTATTATCACAATTCATAACTGCAATTAAATCTTTTTCTTTCCCTAATTTGCAAGTTATTTTACTATATTTCTCATCATTTGGTATTAAGATAATTTCATTATTTTTATTAATTGTAAACTCTCCTTTTACTTCTTTATCACCTTTGAAAAAAGCAAACTTATTTTTTCCAGTTCCGTGAAAATTGATAAAAGAATCTTTAATATACTGATATTCTCCTTTGCTATTTATTTCAGTTAGTGTCCAAGCTGTTTCTACCTTCTTTAGTAATTCTATAGTATCTCCACATATACAGTTTTCACAACAATCTTTACTATTTTCATATTTGTTTTCATCATCATTATTTTCGGTTTCTATATAAGTATTTATTTTATCATATATAGTTAGTCCTAATATTTTTATTTTTAGACCATCATCATATCCTTTTGTTGATTCAGTATTAATGGTATGATATTTTGTTACTTCATATAAAATTGCTTTATACTCTACTGAACCTCCATCTTTTAATTTCATTGGTATTGGAATGAGTGCCAAAATTAATATAATTACTACTATAAAATTTATCTTTTTATTTTTCTTTTTTTCTCCTTTTTTATTAAGCCAGCTTATAGTATCTTTTATAGTATCTTTCATATCTCTATTTTTATATTCTAACTCTTCTTTAGCTTTTTTATTACTAAAATTAGAATTAGAGGATAATGTGTATAATGAATACTTTGTAAAGAGAGGTGTTTGTTTTTTTAAATTATAATATGCTTCAAAAAAAGGTGCTATTATTTTTGCTAAACAAATTGGTAATACTATTTTTATTTTTTTTATACCTTGTACATCACATATTAAATCTGATAGTTCTTTGATTGTTATATACCTATTTGATAAGATATAGCATTCTCCTTTATTATCTTTTTTAGATGCAGTAATAATAGCGGCCGCTACATCTCTAACATCAACAAAATCATATCCTCCTTTTACTGTGGCAAATAGTTTTCCATTTGATACTTCTCTTACTAACTCAGTTAAATGGCTATTACCATAATCATATGGTCCTATAATTCCTGATGGATGAATAATACAAGCATTTAAGTTTTTATTTTTAACTGCATTCATAACATATTTTGCTGCTTCGGCTTTTGTTTTGGCATATAATCCATGAACTTCATCAGGATTAAAATCAGTTATTTCTTCTATTAAATCATTATTTTCTTTCTCTGGAATGGCATGTACACTACTAATATAAATAAGTTTAGCTTTTGTTTCTATTACTTTATCTACTACATTTTTAGTACCATTAACATTTACATTATAAACAAGTGGATTATATTTAGTCTTTATGTATACAACTGCTGCGCAGTGAATTACAAATACTTCTTTATCATCTATGTTTTCAAAAAGAGGTAATAAGGTTTCTTTCTTTGTAACATCTCCATAATATATTTTGCACTTTAATTTTTCTAATGATTTTATTGATTCGCCATTTAAAACGAAAGCTCTTATTTCATTATTATCATCTTGTATTTCTTCATCTTCTTGCTCTACTTCCTGCTCTTCTTGATATTTATCTTCATTTTCATCAAACAATTCTCTTAATTTTATTTTTTCATCTTCATTACACCAATAGTTTAAATGTAAAAATGCTATTATACTAATTGTTTCTTTTTTTACGTCTTGCTTATCTAATGCTACTGTTGTAGCATATACAGGATTATATTCTGTAGATTTTTCTTCTTTTATTATATTATAAATATCTTTTGGTAGTTTATTTATGTATTCTTTTCCTAACATATTTAATATTGCATATACTTCTGAATATATATCTTTAACTGTGTTTTCCATGTTTTCTTTTTACCTCTTTCTCTTCTGTTTCTTCTATATTTTCTATTTCTTCTTTTGCTTCTTTTTCTTTATTTTCATATTCTTTAATCATTGCACTGTAGGTTTGATATGCATTTTGCAAATTAGTTTTATTTACATCAAAACTTTTATATGTTTCTATTAGCTCTTCATGTGTTACTTTTAATAAATCTTCAACTTTTTTATTTGCTTCTTTAGTTTCTTCCATTTATTCCTCCATTTATATTCCAAGTATTTTTTTAGCATTTTCTACATCTTCTTCAGTTGGTATTCTAACATTTTCTAATTCATATTTTAAACCTAATTCTTCCCATTTATGTTTACCCATATCGTGGTATGGCAAAATTTCAACTTTCTCTACTGTTTTTAAAGATTTTATAAATTCTTTTAAATTTTCCAAGTCTTCTTTTTTATCCGTATAACCTGGTACTAGCACTTGTCTTATCCACATTTTTTTATTATTTTCACTTAAATATTTAGCAAATGCTAATTCCTTTTTGTTAGAAAATCCTATTAAATCTTTACAAATTTCTTCATTTATACATTTTATATCTAATAAGAATAAATCCGCTAAATCTATTATTTTTTTTATATCTTCGGTTAATTCTAAATTTCCGGATGTGTCTATTGTAACATTAATGTTTTCTTGTTTCAACCTTGTACATACATCTATTAAAAATTTTGGTTGTAATAGAGGTTCTCCTCCACTAAAAGTGACTCCTCCATTAGATGCAATAAAATAATTTTTATATTTTAGAATTTTGTGTATAACTTCATCTGTAGAATATTGTTTTCCACAATTTGTAGGCCATGTATCTCTATTTTGACAATATTTACACTTCATATGGCAACCTTGCATAAATATTACAAATCTGATTCCTGGCCCATCTAAAGCACCTAAGCTCTCAAAGGAATGTATATATCCCATATTTTTTCCTTGCATAATTTTTTCCACCTATATTTATTAAATTTGCTCCATTTCGCAATTTTTAAGCAAAATGGAGCTATTTTAAATTACATTCTTTCATGAATTGTTCTGTGTATTACATCTAATTGTTGTTCTCTTGTTAATTTTATAAAGTTTACAGCATATCCAGAAACTCTTATTGTTAGTTGTGGGTATTTTTCTGGATGTTCCATTGCATCTTCTAGTAATGCTCTATCAAATACGTTTACATTTATATGATGACCTGTTTGCATGAAATATCCATCTAATAAACCAACTAGATTATTAACTTTTGTTTCTTGTTCTTTTCCTAAAGTTCCTGGTGTTATTGAAAATGTATAAGAAATTCCATCTTCTGAATATTCATAAGGAAGTTTTGCAATTGTATTCATAACTGCAACTGCTCCATTTGTATCTCTTCCATGTAATGGATTTGCACCTGGTCCAAATGGTTCTCCAGCTCTTCTTCCATCTGGTGTATTTCCTGTTGCTTTTCCATAAACAACATTTGATGTTATTGTTAATATAGATAATGTATGTTTTGAATTTCTGTATGTTTGGTATCTCTCTAACTTTTTCATAAATGTTTTTACAATACCTACAGCAATTTCGTCTACTCTATCATCATCATTTCCATATTTAGGAAAGTCACCTTCTATTTTATAATCTACTGCTAAACCTGTTTCATCTCTTATAACTTTAACTTTTGCATATTTTATAGCAGATAATGAATCTACAACAACTGAAAGACCTGCAATTCCACATGCCATTGTTCTTTTTATATCTTTATCGTGTAAAGCCATTTCCAAAGCTTCATATGAATATTTATCGTGCATATAATGAATAGCGTTTAATGCTTTAATATATATTTTTGCAACATAATCCATCATTGCGCTAAATTTTTCAGCTACTTCGTTATAATCTAAATATTCTGAAGTAATTGGCTCAAATTTTGGTGTTATTTGTTTTCCAGAATTTTCATCTCTACCACCATTTATTGTATATAAAAGTGCTTTTGCTAGGTTTGCTCTTGCACCAAAGAATTGCATTTGTTTTCCTATTTCCATTGCAGAAACACAACAAGCTATTCCATAGTCATCCCCTAATGTTAATCTCATTAAATCGTCATTTTCATATTGTATTGAAGATGTTCTTATTGAAATATCTGCGCAGAATTTTTTAAATTCTTCTGGTAAATTTTTAGACCATAAAACTGTTAGATTTGGCTCTGGTGCTGGTCCTAAATTATCTAATGTATGCAAAACTCTAAATGAATTTTTTGTAACCATTGTTCTTCCATCTACACACATTCCACCAATACTTTCTGTTACCCAAACTGGATCTCCACTGAATAATTCATTATATTCTGGTGCTCTTAAAAATCTTACAAGTCTTAATTTCATAACAAAATGGTCCATTATTTCTTGTGCTTCTTCTTCTGTTAAATTCCCATCTTTCAAATCTCTTTCAAAGTAAATATCTAAAAATGTTGATGTTCTGCCTAAACTCATAGCAGCACCATTTTGGTCTTTTATTGCTCCTAAATATCCAAAATATAACCATTGAACTGCTTCTTTTGCATTTGTTGCTGGAACAGATATATCAAATCCATATTTTTCAGCCATTTTCTTTAAGTCATTTAAAGCTTTTATTTGTTCTGAAATTTCTTCTCTCTCTCTTATTACTTCTTCTGTAAAATCATCTACATTTAATATATTTAATTCTTCTTGTTTTTCTTCAATTAAAACATCTACACCATATAAAGCAACTCTTCTGTAGTCTCCTATAATTCTTCCTCTACCATATCCATCTGGAAGTCCAGTTATTAAATGTGAACTCCTTGCTGCTCTGATATCTGGTGTGTATACACTAAATACACCATCATTATGAGTTTTTCTTAAATTATGATAAATATATTCTGTTTGTTCATCTACTTTAAGTCCATAAGCTTCACACGATTTTTCTACAATTCGTATTCCACCATTTGGCATAATAGCTCTTTTTAATGGCTTATCTGTCTGAAGACCAACTATATCTTCTAATTCTTTATTAATATATCCTGCATCATATGCATTTATTGCTGATGGTGTTTTTGTATCTGCATCTAATACTCCACCCGCTTCTCTTTCTTTTTTATATAATTCTAAAACTTCATTCCAAAGTTTTTTAGTTTTCTCTGTTGCTCCCTTTAAAAAGCTACTATCTCCCTCATATGGAGTATAGTTATATCTTATAAATCCTCTAACATCAATTTCTTTTGTCCATTCTCCAGATTTATTAAAGCCATCCCATGCTTTGAAATCCATAATTTTTATTCCTCCTTTGTAAATAATCCTTCCACTTTTTATATTACCATAAGCACTTTTTTTTAGCAACAAAATTCATCAATAATTTACAAGAAAAATATACCTAATTTATGTATTTTTTCTAATTCATTGGTAAATATAAATAATGTAGTTTCTGTTAATTTATACTCTCAAATGCTATATTTTAGAAAATTAGGAAAATCATTGATTTTCTAGACTTTAAGAGGTGATAATATGGCCATTGATTACAATATAATGGGAGAAAGAATTAAAAAAGCTAGATTAGAAAAACAGCTTACTCAAGAAAATATAGCAGAAAAATTAGATGTTTCTGTTGCATTTTTAAGTAGAATAGAACGTGGTAGTTCTCATATTAATTTAAAAAGATTACAACAATTATGTTCTATTTTAGATGTATCTGAGGGATATTTACTTTCTGGAACTTCTGAGGATTCTAAAAATTACTTAAACAAAGATTTTCAAGAATTGTTAGAAAAATGCAATCCAGAACAATTAAAATTAATTTACAACCTTGCAAAAACTGTTGTAGAAAGTGAAAAATAAAGGCTTTTGGCCTTTATTTTTTACAATAATTTTATCATTTCTGGCATATCTTTTGTTTGTACTTTCGGTATATTTATTATTTCAAATTTTGAAATTTTTTCTCCAAATTGTATTTCTACTATATCCCCTACTTTAACCTCATAGCTTGGTTTTACAGTTTTACCGTTAACTGCAACTCTTCCTTTGTCTGCTATTTCGTTTGCAACAGTTCTTCTTTTTATTACTCTTGATACTTTTAAAAATTTATCTAATCTCATCTTTTCTCCTTTTATCTATAACATCTATTTCTAAAATTACATCCATTATTATTGCAATTACAGTTATTACTTATACTATCACTTAAATCACTTATAGCATCTAAAACATTATTTATGTCATTTTGTGTTGCAAGTCTATTGTTGTTACATCCACAATTACAACTACTATTTACAAAAGAATTTCCTGCTAATGCATTTGCTGATGAATTATTTGCTTGGCAATTACAACTACTTACAACGGCTTGATTTCCATTTAATGTTACAAGTCCATTATTAGCATTTGCACTGGCAGATGCACCATTGTTTCCGCAATTACAGTTGCTTATTGCAATTGGAGATGTTGTAGAAAGTACTTCTGTTTCTGTATTATTTCTGCCTCCATAAAAACAACTGCAATTAAATCTTCTACAAATCTTACAAATAATACATGATATAACTGCTGCTAAATAAGCAATTATTGCATATATAATTCCTGCAACTATATAATTTAAATTTCCTATAGCAAATGCTATAACTAAAAATACCGCAAATACTATTAATGATATAAGTAATGGATTTTTAAGTAATTTTTGAAATGCAACAGCAACTACAATAACTAAAAATGGAATTGCTAAAAATATTAATAAATTATTCATAAATATATCCCCCTTTCAGAGTTTTTACTATATTTTATGAATAATCTATTTTTATTGTGAATTATTAATCTTTATAATTCACATTCATTAAATATAAACCATGAGCTGGTAATGTTTTACCTGCCTTTTGTCTATCTTTACTTTCTATTATAGTTTTAATTTCTTCTGGTTTTATTTTTCCAAGACCCACTTCAACTAATGTTCCAGATATTATTCTAACCATATTATATAAAAAGCCATTTCCTGTTAATTCTATATAAATTCTATTATTTTCTGTTTTTTTAATTTCTGCTTTGTAAATTGTTCTTACACTACTTTTACTGCTTGTACCACTAGATTTAAAAGCTTTAAAATCGTGTTCTCCTTCAAAGTATTTCGCAGCTTTTTTCATTGCTTCTATATTTAATTTATTTGGTATATGATATTCTAAATATCTATACATGGGTGTTGGAAATTCTGAATTGTCTATTATATATCTATATGTTTTTCTCTTACAATTATATCTACTATGAAATCTTTCTTCTACTTCCTCAGCATTTGTAATTACAATGGATTTTTTTATTTTTGAATTAATAGCAATTGGAAATTTATCTATTGGAATTTTGCTATTTGTTTTGAAATTAGCAACTTGCCCAAAACTATGTACTCCTGCATCCGTTCTACCAGAAGCATTAAGTTCAATTTCTTCTCCTGTCATTTCAGAAATAACCTTCTCTATTGTTCCTTGAATATTTAGCTTATTAGGTTGCTTTTGCCAACCATTAAAATCTTTTCCGTCATACATTATTGTTAATTTAATATTTCTCATTTCACACCTCAATTAATACACACATTTTTATAAATCTTAATACTATATACTGGTGTTGTATATGAATTTTTCTAATTGTGAATTAATAGCACTTGCTAGTTCTCTTTCTATTGCTATAAGTCAAGGTAAAACACCTCAAGAAGTTGGCACTCTTGCGGCTTTTTTTACAGCATTAGGAGATAACCTTGCAATTATTGCTTTAGAAAATGATGATGATTCTTCTTGTTTGTAAATTATAATTCTCTTCTTCCTTCTAAGGCTTGCATAAGTGTTATTTCATCTGTATATTCTAAGTCTCCTCCAACAGGTATTCCTCTGGCAATTCTTGTTACTTTTATTCCTAAAGGTTTTATTAGTTTAGATAAATACATAGCTGTTGCCTCTCCCTCTACTCTAGGGTTTGTTGCAAGAATTATTTCTTTTACTTTTCCATCTGTAAGTCTTGCCAATAATTCTTTTACCTTTATATCATCTGGTCCTACTCCATTCATTGGAGATATAGAACCATGTAATACATGGTAAACTCCATTAAATTCGTGTGTTCTTTCCATTGCTATAATATCTCTTACATCTTCTACAACACATATAATACTTTCATCTCTTTTTGGATTTGAGCAAATTATACATGGATCTGTATCTGAAATGTTAAAACATTTTGAACAATACTTTAAATTTTTCTTAGCATTTGTTATTGCATTTACAAAGTTATTTATTTCTTCTTCTGAACTATTAAGCATATGAAAAGCGAGTCTAGCAGCGGTTTTATGTCCTATGCTAGGTAATTTTTCAAATGCTTCTATTAATTTTTCTATTGATGGTGAATAAATTGACATTTTTTTCTCCTAAATTACATTAATCCTGGTATATTAAATTGTCCCATTGCTTGGTTTGTAGCACTATCAACTTTTCTTAAAGCTTCGTTAACACATGTTAAAATTAAATCTTCTAGCATTTCTACATCCTCTGGGTCAACAACTTCTTTTTTTATTTTTATTTCTTTAATTACTTTAGCTCCAGAAACTTTTACAGAAACTGCACCTCCACCAGCTGTTGCATCAAAATCTTTTGCTGTTATTTCTGCTTGAGATTTTTCTAAGTCTGCTTGCATTTTCTTAGCCTCTTTCATTAAATTATTAATATTCATTCCTCCAAAATTTCCTCCTGGAAATCCTCCTCTTCTTGCCATTTTATAATTCCTCCTTTTTATTTTTATTGATTATTTTATACAAGAAAATCAACGTCTGACAATTATTATTCAATGACAAAATAATAATTAAGATCAAATTTCGCGAGGCAAGTGGGGACCTTTCCGGCATTCTTCAAAATTCTTTAGAATTTTGTTAGAAAGACGTGAATGGGGAGCCTCGATGAAATTTTAGATTAATTGATTATTTTGTCTTATGTTATTTTTTTGTATCCTAAGGACGTTGACATTATATATATTTGCAATCAAAAAAGTAGACAAGATTTAATTTGTCTACTTTTTGGTTTACATATCATCGTCATCGTCGTATTCATCTTCGCTGCATCCATGGTTACAACATGAACATCCTCCAGAACAACTATCTTCTTCGTCTTCTTCACAGTCGCAATCCCAGTCTAATTCTATAACATTGTTACATTCTGGGCATGTTATTTCTTCTTTTAGTTCGTTTAATTCTGTTTCAAATACATTGTTGCAATATGGGCATGCAATTTCAAAACTTAATGCTTCTTCTTCTTCATCTACAAAAAATTCATCTTCCATTTTGTCTATTATTGCTTGTATTTTTTCTGTTTTGAATTCTAATTCTTTTTGACTTTCTTCAAGAATTTGCATTCTTTTTTCTATATTTGTTTGATATTCTTCTAAAAATTCAGCTAGTACTTTTTTTACATATTCTATGTCTTTTTGACTTTCAAGATTTTGTTCTAAGTCTTTGATAACATCTTCAATTTTTTTATTTGACATACAAAATTTCCTTTCTAACTAAACTCTTTCCATGTATTCGCCTGTTCTTGTATCTATTCTAATTACATCTCCAATATTTATGAATAATGGAACTGAAATTTCGAATCCGTTTTCTAATGTTGCTGGTTTTCCAGATGTTGTTGTTGTATTTCCGCTAAATCCTGGTTCTGTATATGTAACTTCTAATTCAACAAACATTGGTGGTTCAACTGCAAATACATTTCCTTTATATGATAAAATTTTAACATTCATGTTTTCTTTTATATATTTCAAACAATCTCCAATTTGTTCTTTATTTAATGGAATTTGTTCATATGTTTCATTGTCCATGAAATAATATAAATTTTCATCATTATATAAATATTGCATTTCTTTCTTTTCTATTTCTGCACCTGGATATTTTTCTGATGGGTTAAATGTTTTTTCTATAACTGCTCCTGTTATTACATTTCTTAATTTTGTTCTAACAAAAGCTGATCCCTTTCCTGGTTTTACATGTTGGAATTCTACTACTTTAAATACGTTTCCGTCCATTTCAAATGTTGTTCCATTTCTAAAATCTCCTGCTGAATATACTTCTGCCATTTTTGTTCCTCCTTAAATATTATTTTCAACTTTTTCTATTTTATACTATTTTTGCTAAAATTGCAATAGTTTGGGGTAATTATTATATTTTAACGGGTCGACAGAGGCGTCGACCCCTACATTTAATTTTATACTAATAATTGAGATTTATCCTTTATTTATAAAATTCCATGAGTCTTTACACATTTCATCTAGTGTTTTTGTCGCTTTCCAACCTAATTCTTCTTTTGCTTTTGTTGGGTCTGAGTAGCATGTTGCTATATCTCCTGCTCTTCTTGGTGCTATTTTATATGCTACTTTTTTTCCTGTTGATTTTTCAAATGCTTTTACCATATCTAAAACACTATAACCTTTTCCTGTTCCTAGGTTATATATAAATAATCCTTTACCTTCTTTTTCTAGTTTTTCTAATGCTTTTATATGTCCTTTTGCTAAGTCTACAACATGTATATAATCTCTAACTCCTGTTCCGTCTGGAGTATCATAGTCATTTCCAAATACAGATAATTCTTTTAGTTTTCCAGCTGCAACTCTTACTACATATGGCATTAAGTTATTTGGTATTCCTTGTGGTTCCTCTCCAATTAAACCACTTTCATGTGCACCTACTGGGTTAAAATATCTAAGTATTGCTATATCCCATGTGTTATCTGAATTATATATATCTTTTAATATTTGTTCTATAAATAATTTAGATGTACCATATGGATTTGTTGTTCCACCTGTTTTACAGTCTTCTGTTATTGGTATTCTTTCTGGTTCTCCATATACTGTGGCTGATGAACTGAATACGAATTTTTTTACTCCATATTTTTTCATTGTATCTAGTAATACAAGTGCTCCTGAAATATTATTTGTATAATATTCTATTGGTTTTTCTACAGATTCCCCAACTGCTTTGAATCCAGCAAAATTCAATACAGAATCTATTTCATTTTCCTCAAATACTTTTTCTAGTTTTTCTCTATCTAAATAATCCATTTCATAAAATTTAAAGTCTTTTCCTGTAATCTTTTTTATTGCTTCTAATGATTGTGGTTTACTATTTGAGAAATTATCTAATATTACTATTTCCTTTCCTGCATTTAATAATTCGACTGCTGTGTGACTACCTATAAATCCAGCCCCACCTGTAACTAAAACTGCCATATTCATTACCTCCTTTTTTTGAAATTATATAGTACGACCAATTTATTGTCAATTATTTAAAATTTGTTTTTATAAAATTTTAGATTAATTCATTATTTTGTATTATGTTGTTTTTTAACGGGTCGCCTAAGGACACCGACCCCTACAAGTTTGACGTTAATTTATTTCCTATTTCCCATATAATTCTTTATAAATTTCATAGTCTCTTAATATTTTTCTAACATAATTGTTTGTTTCTTTGTAGGGTATGTTTTCTGCATCTGTTCCGTCTGATTTTATTGTTCCTTCTTGTATCCATCTGTCTACATTTCCGCTTCCTGCATTGTATGCCATTAGTGCTACTGCATTGTTTTTATATTTATCATAAAGTGTTTTATAGTATTTTGTTCCTATTTTTATATTATCTTCTGCTTGATACAATAAATCTATCTTAAAATCTATATTCATTTTTCTTGCAACATCGTCTGCTGTTGTTTCCATTAGTTGCATTAGCCCCACAGCACCACTTGATGATACTGCACCTTCTTTAAAATTGCTTTCTGCCTTTATTATTGCATATACTAAATTTTCATCTAAGTCGTTTTCTTTGCTATATTTTTCTACATAGTTTGAATAATTTTTTACGTATATTTTTTTCATTAGTTCATTATCCAAATTATAATATTTTATTCCAAATAATATTAATGCAATTACTAATATTATAATTATTAATTTTTTCATCTTTTCTCCTTGATTATTTATTTTGCATCATACCAATTATCTGCTTCGCACATGTCTACTATTAATGGTACATTTAATTTATATGCATTTTCCATTGAAGATTTTAGTATTTCTTTTACTTCTTCCTTTTCTTCTTTATATGCTTCTATAATTAATTCATCATGTATTTGTAAAATAAGTCTTGATTTTAAATTTTTTTCTTTTAATTTATTGTATACATCTATCATAGCTATTTTCATTATATCTGCTGCTGTTCCTTGTATTGGCATATTCATTGCAACTCTTGAACCGAATTGTCTTACCATATAATTGTTAGATTTTAATTCTGGTATATATCTTCTTCTTCCAAATAATGTTTCTACATATCCTTGTTGTTTTGCTTTTTCCACAATATTCTCCATGAATTTTTTTATACCTGAATATTTTTCTAGATAGCTTTCTATATATTTTTTTGCTTCTTTTTTTGATATTCCTAGTTGACCTGCAAGTCCGAAATCACTTATACCATATACTATTCCAAAGTTTACTGCTTTAGCATGTGACCTTTGCTGTTTTGTTACTTCTTCTAATGGAATTCCTAAAACTTTTGATGCTGCTTGTTTATGAATGTCTTCTCCATTTTTAAAAGCATTCATCATGTTTTCATCTTCTGATATATGTGCAAGTACCCTTAATTCTATTTGTGAATAATCTGCATCTATAAATACATAATCTTTTTCTGGTTTAAATACTTTTCTTAGTTGTTTTCCTAGTTCGATTCTTGTAGGAATATTTTGTAGGTTTGGTTCTGTTGAGCTGATTCTTCCTGTTGCTGTTATTGTTTGGTGGAAATATGAGTGTATTCTTTTTGTTTTTTCATTTATATATGGTTCTAATCCTTCTACATATGTTGAATTAAGTTTAGCTAAACTTCTATACTCTAAGATTTTTTCTATAACAGGATGTTCTCCAACTAATTTTTCTAATACTGCTACATCTGTTGAATATCCATTTTTTGTTTTCTTTATCACAGGTAATTTCAACTTTTCAAATAATACTTCTCCTAGTTGTTTTGGAGAGTTCACATTAAATTCTTCTCCAGATAGATCATATATTTCTTTTACTATTTTATCTATATCTTGTTTTAGCTTATTACCAAAATCTTGTAGTTCTTGCTTTTCAATGTGCATTCCTGCCCATTGCATTTCAGAAAGAACTTCAACCAATGGCATTTCTATAGTTTTAAATAATTCATATTCATTTTTAGTTTTTAATTCTTCTATTATTTTCTCGTAAGATTTATATATTACATATACATTTATTGCATATTTGTATTTTTCTGTGTCTTCTTTTTCTTCACTATTATCAAATAAATTTAATTGTTTTGTATTTTCTTCTTTGACATTATTGGCTTCTAAATATTCGTTGATGTCTAAATTTAGATATTTTAAACTTACATCTTCTAATGGATATTTTGACTTTGTAGGGTCAATATCATATTCTGCTACTTCTGCATCGTATACTATGTTATTAAGTTTTATTCCTAGTTGTTTTAATAATATATAATCTTCTGAAAGTTTATATCCATATTTTTCAATTTCTGTGTTTTCGAATATTTCTTTTAATACTTCAATATCTTCTACTTTAGCATAATATACATTTTCGTTTTCTGCTATATAGATATAAGTTATTTTTTTATTTATTATATTACCTATAGTTTCGTTATTTTCTTTTGCAAAGCAGAAAAATATTTTTTTATTTTTTGTTACTATTTCTTTTATTTGATTTAAATTTTTTTCTTCTATTTTTATTAGTTCTTTTAAATCTATTTTAGGTGTTTTATTTTCTTCTAGGTTAAATCTTTCTATATATCTATTGA
>USJU01000032.1 GCA_900555085.1 uncultured Clostridium sp. | reverse complement strand
ATTAGAAGCTATAACGAACGTATTGAGCCGAGAAATATTTATTTTTTCATTATTTTCAGCATCAATAATATAAAAAATGAAAGGAGGAAAAACAATGGCTTCTAAGCATTCAAAAGGGAAGAGAGCGAAACAAAAAGAGTTAGATGAAGAATTAAAAACTAGTAAAAATAAAAAGAAGAAACAAAAAAAATCTCAAATAGAATCTGATGAAGAAAAAACGAAGTTTAGAAAATTCAAAAGAATACTTTTAATTTTATTTTTAATAGCAATTTTTATTTTAGGTATTATTAGTTTTTTGGCAGTAAATAATTGGAAAAAAATAAGTTCAGATATGATGAGTGCAACAAGTTCACAAGTGTATGATTCTCAAGGAAATGTTATTGCAGAAATTGGCTCTGAAAGAAAGAAAATAAATATTTCTTATAGTCAAATTCCAGATAATTTAAAAAATGCTTATATAGCAATTGAAGATGAAAAGTTTTTTAAACATCATGGAATAAACATAAAAAGAACAATTGCTGCAATGGGGTCATATGTTTTTCATAAAGGTCAGGCTTCTTTTGGAGGAAGCACAATAACTCAACAGTTAGTAAAAAATTTAACAGGAGATAATTCAAACAGTATTACAAGAAAAGTTAAAGAATGGGCTATGGCTTTTGAATTAGAGTGTTTTTATTCAAAAGAACAAATATTGGAAACTTATTTTAATATAATATATGTTGGTCCAAATGTTTACGGAGTAGAAGCAGGAGCAAGATATTATTTTGATAAAAGTGTTCAAGACTTAAGTATAGCAGAAAGTGCTTATTTGGCTGGGTTAAACCATTCTCCAAATTCTTATAATCCATTTGGAGATAAAGATAATAGCGATAAAATAGAAAAAAGAACAAAAATAGTTTTATCTCAAATGCTGGATCAAAAGTATATATCTAAAGAAGATTATGAAAAGGCTGTGCAAGAAGTTGAAAGAGGACTTAAATTTAAAAATGGAGATATAGAATCAAGTGATGATGCTTATTCATACCATACAGATGCATTAATTACAGAAATAATAGCAGATTTAAAAGAAAAGAAACATATAACAGAAGAATTTGCTAATAATTATTTGTACTATGGTGGATTAAAAATATATAGTACACAAGATACAAGCATACAACAAAGTATGGAAAAAGAATTTGAAAAAGATAAGTACATATTAAAATCTAAGCAAGAACAGGGAAAAACTTCTCAAGCTGCAATGATTATAATAAATCATACAAATGGACAGGTTGTAGGTTGTGTGGGAGGTTTAGGAGAAAAAACAAAATCTAGAGATTATAATAGAGCAACAATGAGCTTAAGGCAAACAGGTTCAGCAAGTAAACCTTTTGCTGTTTTAGCACCAGCACTAGCAAAAAGAAAAATAACAGCCTCTACAGTATACGATGACAGCGAAACAACCTTTACAAATATAGATGGAACAGAATATAAACCAGGAGATTATGACCCATATCAAGGAAAAATAACAGTAAGAAGAGCAGTAGAATCTTCTCAAAATATACCATTTGTAAAAATTATAGAAGAAATAAAACCAAAAACTTCTATAAAGTATATGAAAAAAATGGGAGTTAAGAATTTAACAGAAAAAGACAATAACTTAGCTTTATCGCTAGGAGGTGAGCAAAAAGGATTAACAACCTTAGAAATGGCAACATGTTATAGTACAATAGCAAATAATGGTGAGTATATTGAACCAACATTTTATACAAGAATATGCAATAAATCGGGAGAAGATATAGTAAAAACAAGACAAAAAACTAAAAAAATATTCTCAAAAGAAGTTGCATATATTTTAAAAAAATTATTAACACAGCCAGTTAAAGGTGTAAATGGAACTGCACCATATTGTGAAATAAAAGGAATGGATGTAGCTGCAAAAACAGGAACAACAAATGAAAATTATGATAGATGGTTATGTGGATTTACAAATTATTATACAGCTGCAACCTGGTATGGATTCGACATGAATGAAACAATAAATTATGAAGGAAAAAATCCAGCAGGTCTTTTATGGTCAGCAGTAATGAAGGATATACATTCAAATTTAAAAGGAACAACTTTCGAAATGCCTAGTGGAGTAAAAACAGCTACAATATGTTCTGAAACAGGAATGGTTGCAACAGACTCTTGTCCAAACACATATACAGAGTATTATTTATTTGGAACAATTCCAGGAAAATGTACAGAACATAAAGGAAATTCAACTACAACAAATAACAGTAAAAATCCAACACAAAAGCAACAAAATACACAAGTAGAAGAAAAAAATAAAACTGTAGAAAATACTGTAAATACAACAAAAACAAATACAGTACAAGAAAACAAAAAAACAGAAAATAAAACAAATACAAATTCAAAGAATACCACAAATATTAATAAGAATACTAATACACAAAATACAAGCAAAAACACAACAAATGAAAATAACAACAAACAAAATACTTCTAACACAACAGAAAAAAGAAATACAATTAATGATTTAGAGTAGAAATTTCTATAGTATAAAAAAGGCAGGAAATCAAATCCTGCCTTTATGTATTCCTACAAGAAGAATAAACAAAAACAAAACTTAATTTCCTGTTTAACATAAGATTAAAATGTTTGATTGCATATAAGCTACAATACTATAAAGTTAAAATCAGAGAAGAAACTATTTCATATTTCTTTCAGCTTGTTCAATCATTTTTTTAACCATTTGTCCACCTATTTTTCCAGCATCTTTAGATGTTAAATCACCATTATATCCATCTTTTAAGTTAACACCAACTTCACTAGCTACTTCATATTTGAATTTATCTAATGCAGACATAGCTTCTGGAACTAATTTTCTAGAACTATTTGTGTTTGCCATTCTTCGTTCACCTCCTATAGGATTGATTAAATTTGTATTATCGAAAAAACATTGTTTGTCTTTTCAATAATTATAATGCGTAGTTTTTACTTTTATATTCTGGTAATTTTTGTAAATAAGAAAAAAATATTGTCAAAGAATTTTTTAATGTTATAATAAAATTGAAAAGAACGTTAAAAAGTTAAAAAATAATGTCAAACAATGTAGGGTCGTACGCCTCTGTCCGCCTGCATACATAATAAATAATAATAGGAGGAAAATTTTATGTATAAATTAGTAGCTATAGATTTAGATGGAACTCTTTTAAATTCTTATGGAGAAGTTAGTAATGAAAATAAACATGCAATAAAAAATGCTATAAATAAAGGAGTGGAAGTTGTACTATCATCAGGAAGGATTGGAGACTCTGTAGAAAGTATTGCACATGATTTAAGTGCAAACAACTACTATATTTCAGGTAATGGTTCAATGCTATATAATATGCAAGAAGATAAAATAGAATATGAGAATTTTATTGAAAAAGAAAAAATGCTTAAATTAATTAAGATATGTGAAGAAAATAGTATTTATTATAGCATATATACTGAAAATATGGTAATAACAAAATCTTTAAAATATAATGTAGCTTTTTATAATTATGAAAATAGTAAAAAAGCATTTGATAAACGCACTAATATTAATATTGTCCAAAATATATATGAATATGTTAAAAACTTAAAAAATAATAAATTTTTAAAAATAACAATATGTGACGATAGTGAAATTATATTTTCAAGAATAATAGATAAATTTAAAAAGATAAATAATATAGATGTTTTAGATGTAGCACACATGTCTAGAAAAATTATAAAAGAAGGAACAGAAGAAGTACCAGTAGAATATTACTATACTGAAATTACAAATAAAAATGTAGATAAATGGACAGCGATAGAAATTTTAATAAAAAAATTAAATATAAAAAGAGAAGAAGTAATAGCAATAGGAGATAATATGAACGATAAGCTAATGATAAAAAATGCAGGAATTGGAGTAGCGATGGGACAAGCTAATCCAAAAATAAAGGAAATAGCAGATTTTATAACACAAGATAATAATAATAATGGAGTAGCAAATATATTAAATAAATTAATTTAAAAAAGTTAACTCATAAATATTACAAAAATATTACAAAAATATTAAATGTATATTACACTTTAGGAATTTCATTGTACTTAGTCGACAATTGTTATAAAATAGGTTATAGATGAAATAATGCAAAAATAAGGAGGAAATATAAATGGCTAGTAATCCAATGCAAAGACAAAAACAATTATCATTTTGGAAAGGAGTTTTAATAACACTACTAATCTGTGCAATAATAATAGGTGGATTAGGTTATATGTTATATAAAAAGATAGAAGCAGAAAAAGCGCTCAAAGCAAGTATGGTACAAGTTTATACATTAACTTCTGATGTATCCTCAGGACAAGCAGTAACAGCAGATATGCTTAAAATGTTAACGGTTAGTAGAACAACGGTACCTAACAATGCAATAAGTGATAGCTCAACATTTGCTAGCTATTCTTTACAAGATGAAAAAGGAAATGAAATATATACAGATTCTCAAGGCATGTACATAAAAGATGGAAATAAAACAATAAGAATTACACAAGATGAAAATGAAAATTACAAAAAAAACGATGAAATAATACAATTATCAGAAGTTCCTTTAATTGCAAAAGTTAATATGAAAGCAAATACTGTATTAACAAGAGAATTAGTTGCACAAAGCGATGAAGTTAATACAGACGATGTTAGAATACAAGAATTCAATATGGTAACATTACCATCAACACTAGAAACAGGGGATTTTGTTGATATTCGTTTACGTATGCCAAATGGAACAGATTATATAGTTGTTTCTAAAAAAGAAGTAACTATTCCAGATGTAGCAGGTGTTCCATCAACAGATACAATACAAGTAAATATGTCTGAAGATGAAATTTTAACAATGAGTAATGCTATAGTAGAAGCTTATATAATGAAGGGTTCTGAATTATATGCTACAAAATATACAGACCCAGGAAATCAAGCTAAGTCTGCAACTACATATCCAGTTAGCAAAGAAACTATGGAAATAATAAATAATGATAGTAACATTGTAGAAACAGCAAAAAAAGCATTATGGTCAAGATATAACACAGATCAAAGAAATGGTAATGTAAATAATAATTTGAATAAATACTCTGAAGAATCTGCAGATAATGTTGAAACAGGAATAGAAGAACAAATACAAAAGCAAAAAGAACTAAGAGAAAATTATTTAGAATCATTAAACGGGGGAACAACAAATAATTAGGAGGAAAGAATGAAAAAAGTATGTTTTATTGGTGGCTATAAAAAAACAGATATGATACTCTATATAGCAAAAATGCTAACACTTGCAAATAAAAGCGTTCTCGTTATTGATGCTACAACAGAACAAAGAGCTAAATATGTTGTTCCATCAATAAAACCTACGTTTTCATATATAACTAATTATGAAAATATAGATGTTGCAATAGGCTTTTTGAATTTATTAGAAATAAAAGATTATCTTTCAGAAGAAGAACCTAATTATGATTATGCTTTGATAGATATAGATAATTCACAAGCAGCCGAAAATTTTCAAATAGAAAATTCATTTAAAAAATATTTTGTAACATCATTTGATTTGTATTCAATAAAAAAAGGACTACAAATTTTAGAAAAATTAGAGCAACCTATTGAACTCACTAAAGTATTATTTTCAAAAGAAATACTTAGTGAAGAGAATGAATATTTAGACTTTTTATCACTAGGATATAAAGTGAAATGGAATGAATATAGAGTTTATTTTCCATTTGAAATGGGAGATGAAACTGCTATTATAGATAATCAAAGATTATCGAAAATAAAATTCAAAAATCTTACAACACAATACAAAGAAGGATTAATGTATATTACAGAAGAATTATTAGAAAAAAATGAAATTAATAATTTTGTTAAAGCATTAAGAAATTTTGAAAAAGGAGAGTAAAAATGGCTATAGTAACATTTTGGAGTGAATGTAAAAAAGAAATAGGACAAACCACAACAGCTATAGCTGTTGCAACTCAGATGGCTATAGAACATAATTATAAAATTTTATTAATTTCTACTTGCAATGAAAGTGAACTAGAAAAGGCGTTTTGGGATATAGAGAAAAATAAGAAGGGATTAATGAGTCTATTTGATAATTCTAAAAGAGTTAATATAGATTCAGGAATTCAAGGATTAGCAAAAGTAAAATTAAGCAATAAATTAATGCCAGAAAACATAACAAATTATTCAAAAATAGTACTAAAAGATAGACTAGAAATTTTAGATGGGTATGATGGAAATGAAGCTGGATATGAAAACTTATTGAAAGTATACCCGGAAATAATTGCCAAAGCATCATTGTATTATGACATTGTTATGGTAGATTTAAATAGAAAAATAGCTAACCTTAATATAAATGAAATAATTCAAAATTCTGATGTTATAGTATATGGACTTAATCAAAAGTTAAAGACAATTAATAATTTTTTAGAATCACCTATACAAAATAAAAATAATGTAATTTCATATGTTGGAAGATATGATAAGTTTTCAAAATATAATATAAAAAATATTAGTAGATATTTAAAAAATAGAAGAGAAATAAGTTTTCTTTCATATAATACATTACTTAATGATGCATGTGAAGAAGGAACTGTTGCTGATTTATTTTTAAAATTAAAGCAAATAAAAAGTGAAGACAAAAATTTAGATTTACTAGAAGAATCTAGAAAAATTTCTGAAAGTATTATATATAAAATTCAAGAATTAGAATTAAAAATCTGATTTTAGAAAGGAGCAAAAGATGATTATCAACATAGTATTAATTGTTGCGATACTAGCAATTACAGGATTAATTATATATAACAATATAAAAAAGAAACAAACAGAAGAACCAGAAAAAAAGATTCAGGTTGATGATAAAACATATACAATAGAAAAAATGACTGAATATGTAAAAAAGAGACTGGATGAAATAACAAAAATAAATTTATATGATATAGGACTTTCAGAGGAAGAATTAAAAAGAAGAAAAAACAAAAAATATGAATTAAAAAAAGCATTAAAAGGTTGTACATATGGAGATATTAATGATAAAAAATATGTTAAAGAATTAATTTTTGATATTTTATCTAAAGAATATGGAGTAGATGAAACAAACATTTCAAAAGCGATTCAATTTGATACTCCATCACTATTAACACCACAAGATAAATTTGATATTTTAATATATGTATATAAAGGGCAATTTGCATATGAAGCATTAACAGAATTAATTAAAAAATATAATTTAGCATCATTAAAATATATAGCTGGGGAGACAAAACCTTCATATGTTATAACATCTGAAGAAATAGCAGATATCTATGAAAAAGAACAAATAGTTTTAAGTTTTTCAGACAAATTAAACGTTGTAGTACAAAGAATTTACCAACATTATAAAGGATATTCAAGTATAGATGAAATAAGAGATATGAACATAGACGGTGTTTCTGGTGGTGTATCTGGTTTACCAGAAAGTTTCTTAAGCCAAGTTGCACAAACAGATGGAGATTATTTGGTACAAGTAGCAGAACATAAAGTCCCACGTGCTTGTGATAGTATTTGGATATTCTTCCAAGGTAAATCTATTCGTTTAGCATTTTTATCATTTAATACAGAAGCAGAATTAAAAAGAGTATGCCAAAATATTTACAAATATAATAACCCAGGACAATTATCAGATACAAATGGTTACAAAATAAATGAAATGAAAGATGGATCTCGTGTTGTTGTTGTTAGACCAAGTTTCTCTGAAACATGGGCATTTTTCGTAAGAAAGTTCGATGTTAAAAGAGCAACATTAGAACAATTAATTACTGTACCAGGAAAAGAAGATGCAATAAGCTTATTAAAATTCTTAGTAAAAGGAGCAAGAATTATTGCTCTAACTGGTGAACAAGGTTCTGGTAAGACAACAATGTTAATGGGAATGATAGAAAATATATATGAAACAATGAACATAAGGGTACAAGAGGTTGCATTCGAACTCCACTTAAGAAAAATATATCCAACAAGAAATATTTTATCTTTTAGAGAAACAGATACAATCTCAGGACAAGAAGGACTTGACGTTCAAAAGAAGACTGATGGTTCTGTTAACATTATAGGTGAGGTTGCAACAGACCCTGTTGCATCTTGGATGATACAAGCTGCACAGGTTGCATCAAAATTTACATTATTCACTCACCACGCAAAAACATTTCCAAACTTAGTTACAGCACTAAGAAACTCAATGCTTAGAACAGGTGTATTCAAAGACGAAAAAACAGCAGAAGAGCAAGTTGTACAAGTATTAAACTTTGATATTCACTTAGTAAAAGACTTTAGAGGAAGAAGATATATAGAAAGAGTTACAGAATGTATTCCTCTAGAATCAAAAAATGAATATACATTTGATTATAGAAAAGAAAAAACATTAGAAGGAAAAATAAACAAATTCTTTGATAATGCAACACATTATTTTACAAAAATAACAAATAATGATTTATACACATATAGAAACATATTAGAATATGTTGATGGGAAATATGTAATAACAAATCCAATATCAGATGAAAATATAGCAGCAATGAGATTAAATATGTCTGAAGAAGATTTGGATGAATTTGATAAATTCCTAAATGAACATTGGGGAATTAAGCCACAAAGTTTAGAATACGCAGAAGAAACAGAAACAAAACCACGTAGAGGAAGAAAACCAAAAACAATCACAGAATAAAAAATAAATCGACGTCAGACACTGTAGGGGCGGTCATTGATCGCCTAACAACCAAAAAACGAAAGGAGCAAATAAATGTCAAACGAAGTATTATTATATATTGTAATAGCTGCAGTTGCTTTGCTTGCAATAGTTGTAATAGCATTTTTAATATTAAATAAAAAGATGCAAAGTTCAGAAATAAAGAAAATAAAAGCTTTAAGACAAGGAACAGAAAAAAGCTCCTTTTCAACAGAAATTCTATTTCAGAAATTATATTTGTATTATAGAAGAATTCCGATTTTAAAAAGATATTTATTAAAGCTTAGAAGAAGACTAGAAATAACCAATATAGATGATGAATATCTAACAAGAAAACAAGCAACTCAGATATTAACAAAAGCTTTAGCTATTATAATTCCAACAACTGTATTAGTTATAGTTATTACAAAATCAAATATATTATTAATGGCAATGCTATTAATTTTTGAACTTTTTTTAGTAGATACAATTATAGATGGTATGGTAGATAAAATAGACAACAATTTATTAAAACAACAAATAGATTTTTTCAGTGAAATACGTCATGCATACCACGAATACAACATGGTAGAGGAAGCAATATATCAAACAGCACAAACCATGGAAAATGAAATTTCAAGACAAGCAGAAAAAGTATATGAAATATTAATTTCTGATGATCCAGAAATGGAATTGGAAAAGTACTATGATGTAGCACCGAATAGTTATTTAAAAGAATTTGCAGGAATTTCGTATTTAACAAAAGAATTTGGAGATAGAAAAACAGATACATCTTCATCTTTGTACTTAAAAAACTTAAATAACATAACACAAGAAATGCAACTTGAAATTTTAAAGAGAGATAAATTAGACTATGTATTTCAAAGTTTATCTGTAATATCTGTAGTACCAATGCTATTTTTGGAATGGATAAAAAATTGGTCAGTTTCAAATTTTTCATTTACAAAAAGCTTCTATTATGGAAAGCAGGGCTTAATAGTACAAGTATTAATACTTGTTATTACAGCGGTATGTTATATGCTTACAAGAAAATTAAAAGATAATGGAGCAGTAAGCACAGCCACAAAAAATTATGAAAACCCATGGCAAGAAAAAGTATACAAAAACAAAATTGTAAAGCAAATTGTAAATATGCTTATGTCAAAACCTGGAACAAAAGACTTTAGAAAAATAAGAGACTTATTAAAAGATTCTGCATCAAAACTAAAAATGAGATGGCTGTATATAAATAGAATAGCAATATGTATTGTAACATTTATAGCGTCGTTTTTTTTATTTTTACAATTACATAGAGTTTCAATAGATTATGTATATACCCAACCAACTACAACATATGATATTTTACGGAGATATGTCAGACTCAGACGAAGCAAAAGCAATGGAAATAACAAAACAAGATAATATATTCTTAGACCAATTTAAAGGAAAACTTAAAACAACACAAAACGATATAGCACTTGCAATGAAATATTCAAAATATTATAAAGATGCATCAGAAGATGAAATAAAAACAGATGCAGAAAGAGTATACAAAAAATTACAAACAGTTAATAGTGAATATATGAAATGGTTTGAAGTATTACTAGCTATTGTATTTGCATTACTGGGATATATGTCTCCAATATGGCTATTAATGTTCCAAAAGAAAATGAGATTAATGGAAATGGAAGACGAAGTAATGCAATTCCATACAATAATACTAATGCTTATGAAGATAGAAAGAGTAAATGTAGAAATGATACTTGAATGGCTAGAAAGATACTCAAACATATTTAAAGCACCATTAAGCAAATGTATAAATAACTACGAGGCTGGAGCATGGGAAGCCTTAGAAGAAATGAAAGATGAAATATCATATCAAGAAATGACACGTATAATAGAAAGTATGCAAGCAGCAGTAGAAAAAATACCTATAAGAGAAGCTTTTGATGAACTAGACACAGAAAGAGCATATTACCAAGAAAAACGTAAAGAATCAAATAATAGATTAATATCAAAAAAAGGAATGGTAGGAAAAGTAATAGGATTTGCACCAATGGTATGTGTATTTGTTGGTTACCTAATAGTACCATTAGTATTTATAGGATTAACAAGTATGTCAAGTTCATTTAACACAATGTCAAAAATGTCAATGTAAAACAGATAAACAAATAAAATCAATGTCAGACGTTGTAGGGGCGGACGCCTCTGTCCGCCCCTAACAAAACAACAAATAAAACCAACGTCAAACATTGTAGGGGCACGGTGCTCCGTGCCCACAATAAAGAAATAACAAAATTCAAATTTAAATCTCTAATGAAAGGAATAAACAAATGGAAAATGCATCAAAAGCCTTATTAATGGCAGGAACAATATTAATATCTGTAATGGTAATATCAGCATTAGTATTTGCTTATAGAGATTTAACAAGTGTAAAAAGGCAAGAATCAGAAAACCAAAAAGTAGAAGAAATAGCAGAATTTAATAAATCATTTGAATCCTACGGAAAAGAACTAAAAGGAGCTCAAATGTTTTCGCTAGCAAATAAAATAACAGACTATAATGCAAAATATGCAGGAAAAGATGGCTATGAAGCAATAACGTTAACAGTTAACAGCAATGGAAATACTGAAAATGCCCAATATTATACAGGTTTACAAACAGGTGTAGATAATATAATGAAAAAATACAAATCATCAAATTATCTAGAAGCATTACATGAAGCATATGAAAAGCAAACAAGAGGTTCGCAACAAGAAAAAGAACAAGCTGATAAAACAATTGAAGAAATAACAAAAAAAATAGGAGACAATGCTAAAATAGAACATCTTTCAAAAATAAATGAAGAATATGATACGTACAATAAATATAAAACAATAAAAAACAAAACCTTTAAATCAGACGGAATAACATATTACTCAAATGGAAGAATACAATCAATGACATATAGAGAAAGCAACTAATGTCAAACGATGTAGGGGCACGGTGCTCCGTGCCCACAAAAATAACCGAAAGGAGAAAAAGATATGGAAAATGCATCAAAAGCATTATTAATGGCAGCAACAATATTAATATCTGTAATGCTAATATCACTTGGAACATATCTTTTTGCAACTTTTGGAAACTATTCAAAAAATATAAATGACAATATAAATCAAAAAACAAAGCAAGAATTTAATGCACAATTTACAAAATACGAAAATTCAGAATGTACTGTATATGACATAGTAACAATAATAAATCTAGCAAAAGATAGCAACAGTAAATATGAAGAATACAGCAATGGAAGAATTCAAAATTATAATAATGCATCAAATTCTTATATATATGTTAGTCTTAATGGTGATAATAGTATAAACGAAACATCAAATACAGATGCATTGAATAATTTTATAAGCAATCACAATTCAACAAATAATGGTGAGTATGCTGATAAATACACTTGTACAGTTAATATTAGCAATAAAACAGGACTTGTAAAATCAATTATATTCACACAAAAAAGATAATGCAAGCCAAAATAATCAATTAATCTAAAATTTTATCGAGGCTCCCCATTCACGTCCTTCTAACAAAATTCGAAGAATTTTGAAGAATGCTGGAAAGGTCCCCACTTGCCTCGCGAAATTTAATCTTAATTATTATTTTGTATTTAAACTAATAAATGTCAGATTTCGTAGGGGCGGTCATTGACCGCCATGAAAAATAATACAAATTTTTACAAATAAACCATAAAAAACTATTTACAAAAATAAATAAATAAGATAAAATTCAAATAGGTGTTAAAATGAAAAAATATATAATAACAATACTAATATTAATTGCAATTGTAATTTCATCTGTAATGTATGCATATAACACATACAAATACAATATACAAGACCTAAAAAACTATAATGGCGAATTTACAAAATATGAAAATACAGAAATAGCAGGAACAGAAATAGCAACAATATTAAATAAAGCAGTAAATAATAATGAACAAAATAATGTATACAAAGATGAACAAGGAATGTATATAGAAAATGATGAAAATTCAATAAAAATATATATATATATAAAAGACAACGACACCACATACTCAATGGAAAAAATATATAATATGGGTGTAGAAAAATTTATAAACAGTTTTAGCTTAGAAACCTTTAAAATAACAGAAGTGCAATATCATAAAACAGGTAAAATAAAATATATAAAACTAGAACAAGAATAAAAATAGTTATAAATATTTGTCTTAAAAAGACAGTAGAATATAAAAAAATAAAAAAGAAAACCAAGGAGGAAAAATTATGGAAAACGCATCAAAAGCATTAATTATAGCAGGAGCTATATTAATTTCAATTTTAATAATTGCATTAGGAGTATTTGTATTTAATCAAGCAAAAGGAGTAATGGGAAACGTTAATATGGAGTCACAAGGTATTGAAACTTTTAATGAGCAATTTTTACAATATCAAGGTAAACAATCTGGAAGCAATGCAATTGCTTTGTTAAAAAAGATTGATGCATACAATAAAACAGTTAATGATGGTAGATATATTACAGCATATACATTAACTAGTTCAAATTCACAAGATGCAACTAAACAGATTGATTTTGAAACTTCAGATCCAGGGGTTTATAATGGATATAGTTCAAGCATAAAAATTGGAAAAAATTATACAATATCTTTTAATTATAATAAAGCAGGATATGTTACAAGAGCTTTATTTAAAGAAGAATAATTAAAGAAGGTTAAGCATGGAAAATTCAGTTGAAGCTTTAAAATTAGCAGGATTTACATTATTGTTCGTTGTTGCTTTATCAGTAGCAATGATGACAATAATGCAAGCAAAAAAAACATCTGAACAAATAATTACATATTCAGATAAAACAAACTATTCATCAACAATTCAAGAAAATAGTAATTATGAAAATGGTAATAGAATAGTTTCTGTATATGATATAATTCCAACATTATATAGATATAATCAGGAAAAGTATATAATTTTATTTTATAATGAAGGTGGAACATCTCCCTTAGAAGTTTTTAGGGGAGATGTAAATTCAAATAATAAAAATGTAAGTATAAGCTATTTAAATGCTGAATTAGAAGTATATAAAAATGCTAAGTGGCTTACATCAACTACAACTGTAAAAGAACATGTTGATA
>USJU01000031.1 GCA_900555085.1 uncultured Clostridium sp. | reverse complement strand
GCATCTTTTGTTTCTTTCTATGTAAATCTTTCTGTTGCGAAAAAAGTTGGATTACCTTATAAAGAATTCTTTATATATGGAGATGATTGGGAATATTGCTTAAGATTGAATAATGAGAAAAAAGGATATTTGGATTTAGATAGCGTAGTTATACATAAAATGGCATCAAATGTTGGAGCAGATATATATAATGTTGGTAAAGATAGAATAAAACGTAACTACTTTAATTACAGAAACTTAACATTTACATATAGAAAAAGATCTAAAAGGGAATTATTTAAGTTTTTGCTTGAGTGTTTATATCAGTTTGTTCAAGTTCCATTTAAAGCAAAAAATCATAGATTGAAAAGAATGTGGACTATAATGAAAGGCAATATAGTAGGATTAGTTTTCAATCCAAAAATTGAATATGCAGAAGTAAAAAATAAATAATAAAGGGGGATTTTTTATGAAAAAATATGATTATTTAATAGTAGGAGCAGGTTTATTTGGAGCAACATTTGCTTATGAGGCAAGTAAAAAAGGAAAGAAATGTTTAGTAATAGACAGAAGAAATCACATTGGTGGAAATATATATTGTGAAAATATAAATGGAATTAATGTACACAAATATGGAGCACACATATTCCATACAAGTGATAAAGAAATATGGAAATATGTTAATCAATTTTGTGAATTTAATAACTATGTAAATTCTCCAATTGCAAATTATAAAGGTGAATTATACAATATGCCATTTAATATGAATACATTTTCAAAACTATGGGGAGTAGTAACACCAGATGAAGCAAAAGCAAAAATTGAAGAACAAAAAGAAAAATATGGAACAGAAGATCCACAAAACTTAGAAGAACAAGCAATTTCTTTAGTTGGAAAAGATATATACGAAAAACTTGTAAAAGAATATACAGAAAAACAATGGGGAAGAGATTGTAAAGAATTGCCAGCATTTATAATAAAAAGATTACCTGTTAGATTTACATTTAACAATAATTACTTTAATGATAGATACCAAGGAATCCCAATTGGTGGATATAATGTAATAATTGAAAAAATGTTAGAAAACTGTGATGTTGAAACAGGTGTTGATTACTTAAAAGAAAAAGAAAAATACAATAAATTAGCTGAGAAAATTTTATATACAGGAATGATAGATGAATATTTTGATTACAAACTTGGAAACTTAGAATATCGTTCATTAAAATTTGAAAATGAAGTTTTACCAGATGTAGATAATTATCAAGGAGTTGCTGTTGTAAATTATACAAGCCATAATGAAAAATATACAAGAATGATAGAACATAAACATTTTGAATTTAATGATTGTAAAGGAACTGTTATTACAAAAGAATACCCTATGACATGGAAATTAGGAGACGAAGCATATTATCCTGTAAATGACGAAAAAAATACTGCTTTATTTGAAAAATATAAAGAACTTGCAAATAAAGAAGAAAATGTAATATTTGGAGGAAGACTTGGAAATTACAAATATTATGATATGGATAAAGTAATAAAAGTTGCTTTAGAGACAGCAAAACAATTCATACAATAATTGTTAGATTAAATAGTAAAAATTTACATTGATTTATCTGGAAGAAAAATATATTATATAAAGAGAATAAGTTAAGAAGGAAGAATGATAATGAAAAGATTTTTTAGCGTACTTACAGTTATTATAATAGTTATAAATATTAGTTCTCCAATTATATTTGCAGTTAATGAGAGTATAAATACTACAATAACAGAAAATGAAGATGAAAAAAATAAACAAAATACAACTAATAGTATAGAGAATAAAACAATAGAAAGTACTAATGATGAAAAAAATAATGAAGAAAGTATTATAATAGGAAATGATATAGATACAGAAGAGTTAAATGATGATGCTCAGCCTTTTTCTAATGAGACTGAAAATTTAATACAAAAAGCACAAGCAAGAATGTGTGTAGACGAACCGTTTGGAAATTATATAGATGGAAAAATTATAAATATAGTAGGATGGTTTTTATGTAGTGATACAAGTGCAAAATTAAAAATATACATAGACGGAAAAGATACAAATACCGATATTTCAAGAGTAGAAAGAGAAGATGTATTAAGAGCAGTACCAGGATATGGAGGAAGAGTATCAAATCCAAAACCAGGATTTACAGCAACATTAGATTTAAGTAAAGTAACATATGGAAATCATACAATAAAATATGTAGTATTAGATGGAAATGGAATAGAGTTACAAAAAGTAGAGAAAACAGTAACAATAGATAACAGAACAAAAGCAAGAATGTGTGTAGACGAGCCATCTGGAAATTATATAGATGGAAAAATTGCAAATGTAGCAGGATGGTTTTTATGCAGTGATACAAGTGCAAAATTAAAAATATACATAGACGGAAAAGATACAAATACCGATATTTCAAGAGTAGAAAGAGAAGATGTATTAAGAGCAGTACCAGGATATGGAGGAAGAGTATCAAATCCAAAACCAGGATTTACAGCAACATTAGATTTAAGTAAAGTAACATATGGAAATCATACAATAAAATATGTAGTATTAGATGGAAATGGAATAGAGTTACAAAAAGTAGAGAAAACAGTAACAATAGATAACAGAACAAAAGCAAGAATGTGTGTAGACGAGCCATCTGGAAATTATATTGAGGGAAATACATTAAATATTAATGGATGGTATTTATGTAATGTTAAATCTAATATAAAATTATATATTGATAATGAAGAACAAAAAATATATATACCAAGAGAAGAAAGAGAAGATGTATTAAGAGCAGTATCTGGATATGGAGGCAGAGAGTATAATCCTATGCCTGGATACAAAATTACGTTGGACATATCTAAGTATACAAAGGGAACTACTCATAAAATAAAAATATCTATTGTAGATGAAAATAATAACGAAATTACTACAAGTGAAAAACAAATACAATTTTTCTCTAATGATATAGGAGAATTATGTTTAGATTTACCAACTAGAACAGTATTTACAGGTGACAATATAACTTTTATAGGTTGGGAAATGTCACAACTTCCTGATTCAAATATAAAATTGTATGTTGATGGCAAAGAGACTAAAGTAACAACAAAAAGATTACTAAGAGAAGATGTAATTGCAGCCAGAAGTTGGAGATATGGAGGGAAAGATGTTAATCCTAATCCTGGTTATGAAATAACATTAAATATTAACCAATATAATGAAGGCTCTCACACAGTTGAAATAAAGTTATATTCAAAAGAAGGAAAGTTATTAGCAACTAAAAGCAAATTAATTTCTGTTGTAAAAAATATTTACTTTGGTATAGATGTATCTAAATGGCAATATGGAATAGATTGGAGAGCTGTTAAGCAAGAAGGAGTTAATTATTCAATTATTAGAGTTGGATATGGACAAACATTATCAAACAAAGATGCATATTTTGAAGCAAATTATAATTCTTGTGTTCAAAACGGTATACCGGTTGGTGTTTATACATATAGTTATGCTTTGAATGTTGAGGAAGCAAGGTTAGAAGCATATGCAGTACTTAATTGGCTAAATGGTAGAAATTTAAGATTACCTGTATTTTGGGATGTAGAAGATAAATGCCAAAATAACATTGATAGAGATACACTGACAGCAATGGCAGATACTTTTTGTTCAATAATACAAAATAATGGATATAAAGCTGGTATATATGGAAATAAAAATTGGCTAACAAATAAATTAAATATGGGGTATTTACAACAAAAATATGATGTTTGGGTAGCACAATATTATCATGAGTGTACATATGAAGGAAGATATGATATATGGCAATATACTAGTGAAGGATATCTATCTGGTATAAGTGGAAAAGTTGATTGTAATTGGTTTTATAAGAGATATTAAAAAAGTAAACCTTTTGGTTTACTTTTTTTATGATAAATGGTAATATATAAAAGAATGTAAAAAGAGAGGTATTTATGAAGAAAATAATAGAATTATACAAAAAATATGAAGAAATAATAAATTATTTAATAATAGGAGTATTAACAACAGTTGTAAATTTAGCAGTAAAATATGCATTACTATTTACAGTTTTAAATGCAAGTGATGCAACACAGTTGCAAATAGCAGTAGTTATTTCTTGGGTAGTTGCGTGTATATTTGCATACATAACAAACAGAAAAATTGTATTTAAAAGTAAGTCAAAGAAAATTTTAAATGAATTTACTGCATTTGTTAGTGCGCGTTTGTTTACATTATTCTTAGAAATGTTAATAATGTTTATATTTGTTACATTATTAAAATTAGATAGTGATTTATGGGTTGTAGTTTGGTCACTAGTTGCACAAATTGTAGTAATTGTGGTAAACTACGTGCTAAGTAAACTTGTAATATTTAAAAAGGAGAAAAAAGATGAAGAAAATTAGTATAATAGTGCCAGCCTATAATGAAGAAGAATCTATACCATATTTAGAAAAAAGATTAGTTGCATTAATGGATAATATGAAAAACTATGAATTTGAAGTATTATTTGTAAATGATGGAAGCAAAGATAAAACGCTAGAATTAATAAAAGAATTAAGAGAAAGAGACGAAAGATTTTGCTATGTTAATTTTTCAAGAAACTTTGGAAAAGAAATTGCAATGATAGCAGGACTAGATTATGCAACAGGAGATGCAGTAATTTTAATAGATGCAGATTTGCAAGACCCACCAGAACTAATACCAGAACTTGTTAAATACTGGGAACAAGGTTATGATGATGTATATGCAAAAAGAAAATCAAGAAAAGGTGAAACGTTCTTAAAAAAATTCACATCTAAAATGTATTATAAAGTACTTCAAAGTTTAACAAACGTTGAAATACAAAAAGATACAGGAGATTTTAGATTATTAGATAGAAGATGTGTAAATGCACTAAAAAAATTAAGAGAATCTCAAAGATGCTCAAAAAGTATTTTCAGTTGGATAGGATACAACAAAAAAGAAGTATTATATGATAGAGACCCAAGAATTGCAGGAAAAACAAAATGGAACTATAAAAAATTAGTAGACTTAGCAATAGACGGAATAACATCTTTTACAACATCGCCGCTTAGAATATCTACATATTTAGCAATACCAACATTTTTAGCACTTGTAATTTATTTTATATATGTAATTGTAAAATGTATTAGACTAAGTGTAGCAATACAAGCATTTCAAGCAATTATATTATTAGTATTATTCTTTTCAGGAATACAAATTATGTTATTTGGAATAATTGGAGAATATTTAGGACGTATATTTAACGAAACTAAAAATAGACCATTATATTTTGTAGACGAATATAATGGAGAAAAAGAAATGAATAATTAAAATTTTGTACAAGGTTTAATAAAAAAGCCTTGTACTTTTTTAATGTAAATGATAAGATATACAAGAAATAAAATTAAGAGGTGATAAAATGAAAATTTTAATTACTGGAGCAAATGGAATGCTTGCAAAAGAAGTAAAAGAAAAATTTGAAAAAGAAAATGAACTTATACTTACAGACGTAAATGACTTGGATATAACAAATGAACAAAAAGTTATGGAATTTGTTAAAAAATGTAGACCAGATTACATAATTAATTGCGCAGCATTTACAGCTGTAGATAAAGCAGAAGAATGCTATGAATTAGCAGATAAAATAAATGGAGATGGACCAACAAATTTAGCTAAAGCAGCTAAAGAAAACAATGCAAAATTAGTACATATATCCACAGACTATGTTTTTGGTGGAGATTTAAGCTTAGATAAAGACTATAAAGAAGATGATTCAAAAAATCCTGTTACAGTATACGGAAAAACAAAATTACATGGAGAAGAAGGCATCAAAGAAAATCTTGAAGAATATTATATTTTCAGAACAGCATGGCTATATGGAATAGGAGGAAATAATTTTGTTAAAACAATGACAAAATTAGGTTCATCAAGAGATGAACTAAATGTTGTATCAGACCAACATGGAAGTCCTACATATGCAAAAGATTTAACAGAAATTATATATCAAGCGATAACAAAACAAATACCTTATGGAATATACAATGCAACAAATGAAGGATATACAACATGGTATGATTTCACAAAAGAAATATTAGAAAAGCAAGGAATTAAATGCAAAGTAAATCCTGTTACAACAGAAGAATATATAAAAATGATGAACGTTGTACAAGCCAAAAGACCATTTAATTCACAAATGTCAAAAGAAAAATTAAAAGAGCAAGGAATAAATGTACCAAATTGGAAAGATGGACTAAAAAGATATTTGGAGGAAGCAAAAAATGAAGAATAGAAAAGGAATTATATTAGCAGGAGGAAGTGGAACAAGACTATACCCATTAACAATAGCTATATCAAAACAAATTATGCCAGTATATGATAAACCTATGATATACTATCCATTATCTGTATTAATGGAGGCAAAAATAAAAGATGTTCTAATAATTACAACACCAAGAGACAACGAAACATTTAAATCATTACTTGGAGATGGCAGTAAGTGGGGAATGAACTTTGAATATGCTATTCAAGATAAACCACGAGGATTAGCAGAAGCATTTATAATTGGAGAAAAATTCATAGGCAATGACAATGTTGCAATGATTTTAGGAGACAACATGTTTTATGGTGAGCACTTTGCAGAAAAATTAAAATCTGCAAACGAAAGAGAAGAAGAAGCAACAATATTTGGTTACTATGTAAAAGATCCAAGAGCATATGGAGTAGTAGAGATAAATAATGAGGGACAAGCAATATCAATAGAAGAAAAACCAGAAAAACCAAAATCAAACTACGCAGTACCAGGACTATATTTCTATACAAATGACGTTATAGAAATTGCCAAAAATGTTAAACCATCAGCAAGAGGAGAAATAGAAATAACAACAATAAACGAAGAATATATGAACAGAAAACAACTTAAAGTAGAAAAACTAGGAAGAGGAATGACATGGTTTGATACAGGAACACATGATGCATTAATAGAAACAGCAAGCTTTGTACAAACAATAGAAAAAAGACAAGGATTACAAATATGTTCACCAGACGAAATAGCATATAAAAACGGATGGATAACAGCAGAAGAATTATCAACACTAGCAGACCAATACATAAAAACTGAATACGGACAATACCTAAAAGACATTGCTTTAAATAAATTTGGAGAAGAGTAAATTTTTATATTTAAGAGAGTATCCAAAAATACTTTAAAAATAAATATTTTTGGATAAATAAGTAAAATAAAAATATTTGAAAACGAGTTCGACCCGACTATTACATATAATTAGAGACCGTGGCACAAAGGTTTGAATATTTTATCTGTCTTAAAACGTTTGGAGAACGGAATTTGAAAATATTTGTTATTTTACTTAATATTATAATGTATAAAATAAAAAAAGGAGATTAAAAAATGGGAAAATTTAAAAAAACAGAAACTTCTATTGAAGGTGTATATATTGTAGAACCAACAGTATTTGGAGACAACAGAGGATACTTCATGGAAACATACAACAAAGCAGACTTCGAAGAAATAGGTCTAAATTACAACTTCATACAAGATAACCAATCAAAATCTAAAAAAGGAGTTCTAAGAGGATTACATTTTCAAAAAAAGAATTCTCAAGCAAAACTTGTTAGATGTATAAAAGGAGAAGTTTTTGACGTAGCAGTAGATTTAAGACCAGGAAGTAAAACATATGGAAAATGGGAAGGAATTATACTAACAGAAGAAAATAAAAAAATGTTTATGATACCAAGAGGATTTGCACATGGATTTCTAGTATTATCAGATGAAGCAGAATTTGCTTACAAAATAGATAATATTTATACACCAGAAGCAGAAGGTGGACTAGCATGGAATGATGCAGATGTAGCAATAGATTGGCCTTTTGGAGATATTAATCCTAAAGAGTTATTAACATCTGAAAAAGATGCAAAATGGCCATCACTTAAAGAATTAAAAGAAACAGATTTATATAAAGATTTATAAAAACAATAGGGGATAAAAATGATAAGAATAATTATAGGCTATATTATGCTATACTTTGTTATTATGTTAGGAAGCACATTCATTTCATACAAAACAAAGAAAAGCTTAAGTAGTTCAATATCAATAGATATATTAACAAATATAGCAGTGTTATATGTATTTGGACTCTTTAATATTCTATTAATAGGAGTAATTACAACTTCAGTTATATCAATACTATTAGGAATATATGCACTTGTAAAAATGAATAAAACACAAAGAAACACGCTGGTAGACTTTGGAACAATTTTCTTTAGCATAGTATATTTTGTTTTATCAATAACAACATATGAAAGAATTTCAAATATATGGGATGAATTTACCTGTTGGAGTTTATTTACTAAGAAAATGTTTATTACAAATATATATGAAACAGATTGGTATCCGCCGGTGCCAACTATATGGCAATATTATTGTTGTAAATTAATAGGAAATTATACTCAAGGAATAGAAATGTTTGGATTATATATTTTCTCATTTTCACTATTATTGCCATTATTCAATATAAAAAAAGAAAAGAGCTTAATATATAATTTAGCTTTAAGTATAATTATTATATGCTTGCCAGGAATCTTTTCAGAAACATATTTTTATGAGGCTCCATATGCAGATGCAATATTAGGATTATTATTAGGCTATATATTTGTAGAAAGAATATTTAACACAAAATATACATATTCACTTGTAGTAGCATTATTTGTGTTAGCTCTAACAAAAGGAACAGGATTTTATATTGCAATAACAACACTAATTTGTTTCTTTGCATATGATGCAATAAAACAAATTAGAAATAAGGAAAAAATAGATAAAAAGAAATGTATAAGTAAAATAATTATATTTTTACTTATATTAAGCAGTTTAGCATCTTGGAATATATATAAAAACTTAAATATTACAAGGGAAGACAATATAAATATTATCTCTGAGAGTAAACTTGATGAAACAGGAATAAAAAAATTTATAACAAGTTTCTTTACAGCCTCAATGAAAACAACATCTAGTTCATTAATGGCAGATATGATACAAGATAATTTAATTACAATGTTAATAAAAGGAAGTTTGATTAATTCATATATTCAATTAAGTATAGGTGGATTTACATTGTTGTTAGCATTTGGCTTTGTATTATTATACAAGAAAAATAATAAGGCAAAAAACGTTTCAATATATACTTTTGGAGGACTAATATTATATATTGGATTTTTGCAACTAGCATATTTTACAAAATTTAATATGCAAGAAGCATTAACACATAACTCGTTTAGCAGATACATGAGTTCTTATTATATTGCTATGCTAATGACCTTTATAGCATTAGTAATTGATAGCAAAAGTGCTGATTATAAAAGAGATATTACAGTGCTAATGATAATTATATTAGCATTAACACCATTGAAAGATATAGCAAATATAACAATAAATTCAGGATTTTATAACTACAAAATGAAAAAAGAATTATCAACCATAATAGAAGAAACCAATAAATTAAAACAAGAGATACCAGCAAATAGTAAAATATATGTAATAAATCAACAATTAGAAGACAATAAATTTAAGTATTATATGTTACCAGAAAACAATGTAGAAATGGGAATATATTTCGGAAATAATTTTGCCCAAAACGAAAAAGAACAATTTGAAAATATTTTGTATAATACATATGATTACGTATATATACGAGCAACAGACGACTATTTTAATAATAATTATCAAGAATTATTTAATGAAAAAATAGAGAAAAAAGCAACATATAAAGTAATAAAAGATAATGGAAAAGAAAACTTAAAATTAGAAAGGATTGATATAAATGAGTAAAAATATTTTAGTAACAGGAGCTGCAGGTTTCATAGGAGCAAACTTTGCAAAATACTTTGTAAACAAACATCCAGAATATAATGTAATTGTATTAGATAAATTAACATATGCAGGAAATATGGACAATCTAAAAAAAGTTCAAGACAAAATTAAATTTGAAAAAGGAGATATATGCGATTTTGAATTTGTTACAAGCTTATTTGAAAAATATAATATAGATGGAGTAATTCATTTTGCAGCAGAATCTCATGTAGATAACAGTATAAAAAATCCATTCATTTTCACTCAAACAAATGTAATGGGAACACATACATTATTAGAAGCAGCTAAAAGAGCTTGGGGAGAAGGTAGCGAAAATAAATTCTTACACGTATCAACAGATGAAGTATATGGAGCATTAGGAGAAGAAGGATACTTTACAGAAAAATCACCTATAAAACCAAGTAGTCCATATTCATCATCAAAAGCAAGTTCAGATTTAATTGCATTTGCATATTGTGAAACATATAAAATGAATGTAAATGTAACAAACTGTTCAAATAACTATGGACCATATCAACACAACGAAAAATTAATACCACACATGATAAAATTAGCAATGAATAATGAAAAATTACCAGTATATGGAACAGGAAAAAATGTTAGAGACTGGTTATATGTTGAAGACCACTGTGAAGCAATAGACTTAGTATTCCACAATGGTAAAAAAGGAGAAAGATACAACATAGGTGGACACAACGAAAAAAGAAATATAGAAATAGTTAAATTAATTTTAAAACAATTAGGAAAATCAGAAGATCTAATAGAATATGTAGAAGACAGAAAAGGTCATGATTACAGATATGCAATAGATCCAACAAAAATTAAAAATGAACTAGGATGGGAACCAAAAACAAAATTTGAAGATGGAATAATAAAAACAATAGATTGGTACATAAATAATCCTGAATGGCTTAAATAAAAGTTAGAAAACAAAAAAGTAAGTAAATTAATTGTAATATACTTACTTTTTTATTGTAATTTTAGCTATTAAATGATATTATTATGAAAAAATTAAAAGGTGGTAAAATGGACGAAATTACAAATCCAAATATAGAAAACATAGAGGAAGAAGTTTTAGAAAAATCTCTAAGGCCTCAAACTTTGGATGATTATACAGGTCAAACAATAGTAAAAGAAAATATGAAAATTTATATAGAAGCGGCGAAAAAAAGAGGAGACTCTTTAGACCATGTTTTATTATATGGACCTCCAGGTCTTGGAAAAACAACACTTTCAAATATAATCGCAAATGAAATGGGTTCAAATATTAAAATAACCTCCGGACCTGTTATAGAAAAAGCAGGAGATTTAGCATCACTTCTTACAAATCTGCAAGAAAACGATGTATTATTTATAGATGAAATACATCGTCTAAATAAAAATGTAGAAGAGATATTATATCCTGCATTAGAAGATTTTTCTTTAGATATTATGATAGGAAAAGGCCCAACAGCAAGGTCTATAAGATTAGACTTGCCCAAATTTACTTTAATTGGAGCAACAACAAAAGCAGGTTCACTTACAACACCTCTTCGTGATAGATTTGGAATTGTAGAAAGATTAGAACTATATACACCAGAAGACTTATGCACAATAGTAAAAAGGTCAAGTAAAATTCTAGGAATAGAAATAGAAGAAGATGCTGCAATGGAAATCGCAAGACGTTCAAGAGGAACACCACGTATAGCAAATAGAGTACTAAAAAGAGTTAGAGATTATGCATTAGTATTAGGTGATGGAAATATAGATTTAAAAATTGCAAAACTAGCATTAAATAAGTTAGAAATAGATGAACTTGGACTAGATAGAACAGATAGAAATGTTCTTCAAGTATTAATAGAACAATACAATGGTGGACCAGTAGGAATAGAATCACTAGCAGCATCAACAGGAGAAGAAATAGAAACAATAGAAGATGTATATGAACCATACTTAATGCAAATTGGGTTTGTATCTCGTACACCACGAGGAAGAATTGCACTTCCAAGAGCATACGAACATTTAGGATATAAATATGAGGAAAAATAATGAAAAATAAAAAGAAATTATTTGAAGATATAGGAATATTCTTTGTTATATTAATTTGTGTAAGTTATTTTATTTTTAGCAAAGAAATAGGAGATTTAGATGAAATATGGAACTACAATTTTGCAAATTGTATAGCAAAAGGAATGGTTCCATACAAAGATTTTAATATAGTAATAACACCCTTGCTTTCAGTAATAGAATCAATATTTTTAAGAATATGTAATGAGCTAATAACAATGAGAATATTAGCAGTTATACTAAATAGCTTAAATTTATTTTTAATATACAAAACACAAGAAAAATTAGGAATAAAAAGAAGTGTAAGTATAATTACAACAGCAGTAATTGCTTATTTAGTAAAAAAATATTTATGCATAGATTATAATTGGTTTGTACTATTTTTAAGCTTAGTTATAATTAATATAGAATTTAGTAAGTGTAAATCTAATAAAATCAAAAATTTAATTATTGGAATATTAGCAGGAATGTGTATATGTACAAAACAAACAACAGGAGCTTTTATATGCTTTGCAATAGTAATGTATAAAACTCTTTTTGCCATAAAAACAAGGCAAAAAGAAGATATTATAAAAGTATTATCAGTTATAATTGGAATAGCAATTTCAACGATAATATTAATGTTATATCTTGCAATTAATGGAGCAATAAATAGTTTTATAGATTATTGTATATTAGGAATAAAAACATTTAACAACAAAATATCATATATAAATTTAATAAAATCTGATATATTAAGTATAAAAATATTGTCTGTAATAGTACCTATTTCAATGATTTTATTAAGCACATATTCAATAATAAAAAAAGATAAAAAACTTTTATTTATAGTTTGCTTAGGAATAGCAAATTTTGTTGTAGCATTTCCAATTTCAGATAATATTCACTTTTTAATCGGAAGCACAATAACCTTAATAGGAATAGGATATGTGTTATATATAAACTTTTATAATATTTTGAAAAATAAAAAAATAAAGTTATTTTTCAAATTCTTTTGTGAATATTTAGCTGTTGCAATATTAGTTTTAATAGGAATATGGAGTGTTTATAAGAATTACAAATATCTAAAACAGGAAAATAATTACAGTACATTAAATCATTTTAAAAATATAGCCATATCAGAGGAATTAGAAAATAAAATAAAAAATGTAGAAAGTTATATAAAAAATTCAGAAGAAAAAGTATATATATTAGACTCAGATGCAGCACTTTATAATATACCAATAGATACCTATAACAAAGATTTTGATATGTTTAATAAAGGCAATTTAGGAGGAAAAGGCGAGCAAGGACAAATAGAAAAAATACAAAATATGAGTAATGTTAAAATTTTAATAAGAAGAGATGGGTTAAGCAGAAATTGGCAAACACCTGAAGAAGTAAGAAAATATATAATAGAAAATTTAGAAAAACAAGAAAGTATAGAAATTTTTGATGTTTATTATAAGGAGTAGAAAAAATGAAATTATTAATGCATACATGTTGTGCACCATGTAGTGTGTATTGCATAGACTCACTAAGAAAAGAAGGAATAGAACCAACAGTATATTGGTATAACCCAAACATACATCCATATATGGAATATAAAGCAAGAAGAGATTGCTTAAAAGAATATACAAAAAGTATAAATGTAGAAGCAATATTTGAAGAAAACTATGGGCTAGATGAATTTTGCAAAAATGTAATAGGAGACTTAGAAAATAGATGTTCAAATTATTGCTACAGAGTACGACTAGAACAAACAGCAAAATATGCAAAAGAAAATGGGTACGACACAATAACAACAACACTTCTAGTAAGCCCATATCAAAAACATGAAGTATTAAAAGCACAAGCAGAAGAAATAGCAAAAAAATATGGACTAAACTTCTTATACAGAGACTTTAGAGTAGGCTTCAGAGAAGGACAAGCAAAAGCACGAGAACTAGGATTATATATGCAAAAATACTGTGGATGCATATTTTCAGAAGAAGATAGATATTATAACCGCATTCAAAAAGATAAGGAAAATGCTCAAAAAACTAAAT